>CAIWTI010000117.1 GCA_903915545.1 uncultured Actinomycetes bacterium
GGCGTGTCGCCGATGATGATCTGCGGCACCGTCCAGTTGCCGGTCAGCTCAACGAGGTGCTTGCGAAGATCGGGCGTGTCCTCCATCTGGATCTCCTCGTAGGCAATGCCTTTCGAGTCGAGCAGCGCCTTCGCCCGGACGCAGTAGCCGCACCATTCCGTCGTGTACATGCGGATCTCAGTCATCTCCTCCACGGTAGCGACCCATCGAGACGTGAGGGCGGGGAGGTGGACGCCGAGCGCGGCAATACACTGGCCGTATGCGGGGCCGAAGCTACAAGACCGAGGCCGTGGTGCTGCGGTCGATGCGCTTCTCCGAGGCCGACCGCATCCTGCACCTCTACACGCTCGAGCGCGGCCGGGTTGGCGCGATCGCGAAGGGCATCCGCAAGACGAAGTCACGCTTTGGTGCCCGCCTGGAGCCGCTCTCGCACGTTGAGCTGATGCTCCACGAAGGTTCGGGCGAGCTGCAGACCGTCACGGGGGTCGATCTCGTCCACTCACACCGCCTCTCGCGCGAGGATTCGTATCGCCTGGATGTTGGGCTGATCGGCCTTGAGGCGATGTTGCGGCTCTTTGCCGAACCCGAGGCGAACGAGCGGGCCTTCACGGCGCTCACTCGCTTCCTCGACGCGCTGGACGAGCTTCCCGACGCCGAGCGCACCCGCCCAGCCGAGGACGCGCTCGTGCTCTCGTTCCAGCTCAAGCTGCTGTGGCTCTCGGGCTATCTGCCGCACCTCACCTCGTGCATCGAGTGTGGGGCGACCGACGATCTCGTCGGCTTCTCGGCTCGTGCCGGAGGTGCCGTGTGTCGTCTACACCGTGCGGGGTCGATCAGCCTCACCCCAACAGGCCTTGCCGGCATCGAGGCGCTGCTCTCTACACCGCTTGCCGACGCTCACGCCGCCGGGCTAAGCGACCGCGACCGGCGCGAGGCGCTGGCGGTGATCACAACTTCCTACGAGGAACACGGCGGCTTCCGCATGCGCACGGTGTCGGCATGAGGCGCGATCTCGGCGACGGCTTCGAGGTCGACGACGACCCCGCCCGCATCAACGTTGCAACGGTGCACGGCTTTCTCTCGGAGCAGGCGTATTGGGCGATCGGGCGCCCGTATGAACTGCAGGAACGGCTGATCCGCGAGGCCACCCGCGTCGTCGGCGTCTACAAGGACGGCGCGCAGATCGGTTTCGCGCGTGCGGTGAGCGACGACAACTCGTTCGTCTACCTCGCAGACGTGTACGTCGATCCGGCCCATCGCGGCAAGAGCCTGGGCGTCGAGCTCGTGCGCGAGATGATTGAGAACGGCCCGCTCACTCAGCGCCGGTGGCTCCTCCACACCTCCGACGCGCACGATCTCTACCGCAAGTTCGGGTTCGCCGAACCCGACTTCAAGCTGATGGAGCGGCCGGTGCTGCTCCCACCCGGCGGGGATGCCGGGAGTGCCAGCTAGGCTAGGCTCATGGCCGAATCCGGAGGCACCGTGCAGGAGCAACTTGAGGAGATCGGGGTCCAGCTTGCCTGGGTCCGTGAGTACCTTTGACCCGGATAGCCTGCAAACTCGCCTAACGGAGCTCGAAGAAGTGATGAGCGCGCCGGGTTTCTGGGACGACCAGAGCCGTGCGCAGAAGGTCTCCACCGAGCAGGCTCGCGTGGCGCGCCGCGTGAACGGCTACATCCGCCTGACGGGCGAGTACCAGGATGCGCTCGGCCTGCTTGAGCTCGATCCAGACATGGCCGACGAGATCGAGGCGTCGATTGCGCCGCTGCGCGCCGAGCTCGATCGGCTCCAGGAGGATGCGCTGTTCGACGGCGAGTACGACGAGCTCGACGCCGTCGTCACGCTGCAGTCGGGCACGGGCGGAACCGATGCTCAGGATTGGGCCGAGATGATGCTGCGGATGTACGAGCGCTGGGCATCGGAGCGCGGCTTCAAGGTCGAGCTGCTCGAATCGAGCCCAGGTGAGGAGGCGGGTCTCAAGTCTGCGACGTTCACCGTGGGTGGCGAGAACGGCTACGGCATCTTGAAGGCCGAACGCGGCAAGCACCGTCTCGTTCGCCTCTCGCCGTTCGACAGCCAGCATCGGCGCCAGACGTCGTTTGCGACCGTGATCGTTGCACCGTTGCTTCCCGACGACGCCGCGATTGAGATCGACGACACCGACCTGAAGATCGACACGTTCCGCGCCCAGGGCGCTGGTGGCCAGCACGTCAACAAGACTGACAGCGCCATCCGCATCACCCATCTTCCCTCAGGAATCGTCGTTCAGTGTCAGAACGAGCGGTCGCAGTCGGCCAACAAGCAGACCGCGATGCGCGTGCTCAAGTCGCGCCTGGCCGAAAAGGCCGAGGAAGAGCGCGAGGCGAAGCTCGCCAAGGAGCGGGGTGGGGCGGCCGATACTGGCTTCGGCGGCGAGTGGATCCGCACCTACGTCTTGCACCCGTACCAGCAGGTCAAGGACGCGCGAACCGGTCACGAGACGGGCAATGCGGCGGGTGTGCTCGATGGCAACCTCGACCCGTTTATCCACGAGTACCTGTTGTGGCGCGCAGCGTCGGTGGGGGCGAAAAAGTAGCGTCTGACGGGTGGGGTACACTTTCAACTCCCCCTAACGCACTCGGCGCGCCGCGGAACTCCGCAGCCCTGATTTCGCCAGAGACACAGGTTTTGTCAGAGAAACCGCGCCGGGCCCTCGTTTGATCCATTCGTGATGGAACCCAACCTCACACCCACGTCGGCAGTCATCGAAACCCCGGTCGAGGAGTCTCGCCTCGAGTCGTCGGGTTCGATGATCGTGTTCGATGCGGTTACCAAGGTCTACGAGCCTGACGTGATCGCGCTCAATGACGTGTCGTTCCACATCGACAAGGGCGAGTTCGTCTTCATCGTCGGGGCGTCGGGGTCGGGCAAGTCGACGCTCATTCGGCTGCTGCTGAAGGAGATGGAGCCGACGGGCGGCAAGATCGTCGTTGGCGGCCGCGACCTCACGCGCCTCAAGAAGAACAAGGTTCCGATGCTGCGCCGCAACGTCGGCTGCGTGTTCCAAGACTTCAAGCTGCTTCCCAGTCGCACCGCGGCCGAGAACGTCGCCTATGCCCTCAAGGTGCAGGGCGACAGCCGCTCCGCGATCCGCAAGAAGGTGCCGGAAGTGCTTTCGATGGTCGGCCTGTCGCACAAGATGAACTCGCTGCCAAGTGAGCTCTCGGGTGGCGAGCAACAGCGCGTTTCGATCGCGCGCGCGTTCGTCAATCACCCGCCGCTGCTTGTGTGCGACGAGCCCACCGGCAACCTCGACCCAGACACGTCGGTCGGGATCATGCAGCTTCTCTACCGCATCAACATGAGCGGCACCACGATCCTGATGGTCACCCACGACCGCGAGATGGTCGACAAGATGCGCAAGCGCGTCATCCAGCTTGAGGGCGGCCGTCTGGCACGCGACGAGCGCCGGGGCGGGTACGCGGGCGAATGAGGCTCCGTCTGCTCTTTTCCGAGGCGTGGCGCAGCCTAGGTGCGAACCTCTCGACGACCGTCGCCGCAACGATGACCGTGCTCGTCGGCATGTTCCTGCTCGGCCTCTTCATCGCCCTCGGCACCTGGACGGTTTCGTGGTCGGATCACGTGAAGAAGGAGCTGCTCGTCAAGGTTGAGTTCAAGACCAACCCGCAGGCGACGAAGGCGCAAGAGAACGCTGTCGCCAAGGCGCTCAATCAGAACAAGTACGTAAAGACGTGGACGTTCGTGTCGAAGGAGAACGCGCTCAAAGACATGAGCAAGCACTATCCCGACCTCACGAAGAACCTTCCGTACAACCCGCTTCCCGACGTCCTTCAGGTGACGCCGGACAAGCCGGAAGACATCGCGCTGCTCAGCCAGAGCTTGCGCCCGCTGCCCGAGGGGGTGAGCGGCATCGTCGATGGCAAGACGTACTCGAAGAAGATCCTCCAGTACGCGCACGTGATCGAGTACGTGTTCACGGTTGCAACGGTGATCCTGCTGATCGCGTCGACCTTGCTGATTGCCAACACGATCCGTCTCTCGATCTTCTCGCGCAGACGCGAGGTTGAGGTGATGAAGCTCGTGGGTGCGACGAACTGGTTTGTGCGCGGTCCGTTCATGATCGAGGGGCTGTTCTGCGGCCTGCTCGGCTCGATCCTCGCGATCGTGTGCCTGATGGTGGGGAAGACAGCTGCGTCATCGACGATCCTGCACGTCACCTCCACGAGCGGCGCCGATGTGCACGCGTGGAGCTTCGGACTCACATCCCTCGTGCTCGTTGCCGTTGGGCTTGGCCTGGGCGCGCTTGGCTCGGGCGTCACGCTGCACCGCTTCCTCAAGGTTTAAGCGGAGGGATTTCCGATGCACGAACTTGTGCCGCCATGCGCGGCCAAGATGTCGTGATTCATCGTCCTCGGTCGTATCGATAGCGCCGCTATCAACACTCCCTGCGTCCTTGACTCACGACACCTTTGCCACCCCTGCCCGCGAAGCGAGCCTCGGAAAGCCCTCCTGCGCCCTGCCAGTGACATTTCACCCGTACCCTGGTTCCTATGGCTGAGCGTTCGCGCCAACTTCCTCGTCTGGTCGTGCAGATTGCTCGCAAGGGCAAGCTCGTCACGGGCGAGCCCTTCTTCGCGCCTGGCGTGCCGCTGATCCTTGAGACGAAGGGGTGGGGTGCGCTCGAAAACGGCGACCTCGCGATGGTGCAGGTCGGCCCGGGGCGCGCCAAGGTCGAGCGGGTCATTGGAAACGCCGACCGGATCGAGAGTGTCCTCGAGGCGTTGCTGATCGAGCGTGGCCTGCGCGTCGAGTACGAGCCGCACACGATCCCCGAACCGTCGCTGGAGAATCGCGTCGACCTACGCGAACTGACGACGTACACGATCGATCCCGACACAGCCAAGGATTTCGACGACGCGCTCTCGTTTCGCCGCGAGCCAGAGGGCATTCGCGCGTGGGTGCACATCGCAGACGTCTCGTACTTCGTGCCCGCAGGCTGCTCGCTCGACCAGGGGGCCGCTCAGCGTGGCTTTTCGACCTACGTTCCGGGCCTCGTTGCGCCAATGCTGCCGCACTCGCTGGCCGATGACGCGTGCTCGTTGCGCCCCAACGTTGAGCGGCTGACCGTCACCGTTGAGATGCCGCCGGGCGACGGTGAGCCGATCTTTTACCGCTCGGTGATCCGCTCTGACGCGCGCCTCACCTACGGACAGGCGCAGCGGCGCGAGGCGTCACCCGAGATCCTCGAGCAGCTCGACATGAACTCTGAGCTCGCCACCGAGTGGCGGCGTCGGCGGTTCGCGCGAGGCGCTCTGGAGGTGACGACGCCCGAGGTCGTCTTCAGCTTCGCGGAGGGGAAGGTGACGAACGCCTGGATGGAGGGCGAGCCGCACGCGCACATGCTGGTGGAGGAGCTGATGATCCGCGCCAACGAGCATGTGGCTGCGTTCCTTTCGGGTCGCGGTCGTGAGGCTCTCTATCGCGTGCACGAGGAGCCCGATCCGCAAGCGATTCAGCTATTGCTCGCAAAGCTTGCCGATCTCAAAGTGCCAACACCGCCGGTGCCGGAGCATCTTTCGCCACACTCGGCCGCTGAGCTCTCGGGCATCTTGTCGCATGCCGTCGCGACGTACGTGAAGACGTCGGGGCGCGGAACGGAGGCGTTCCCGGCGCTCGTCCTGCGGGCGTTGAAGCAGGCGCGGTACGACCCGTCGAACCTCGGGCATTCAGGCCTCGCGAGCGTGGCGTACTGCCACTCCACCTCGCCGATCCGGCGCTATCCCGATCTCGTCATCCATCGGGCGTTGCTCCGCGAGATCGGCCAGTCTGACGACGCGTTGCCGAGCGACCTCGATGGTCTGGCCGAGCACCTGTCGTTCGTTGAGCGCGGTGCGGGCAAGCTCGAGCACATGGCCGACGACATCTGCCTGGCGTGGCTCCTCGAGGATCGAATGTTGGAGCGCGGGTGGAAAGACCCTTGGGTGGGCCAGATCGTTGGCGTGATCGAGTCGGGACTGTTTGTCCGCTTCGGCGAGGTGTTTGAGGGCTACCTCCCCGTGCGACGACTGCCTGGCGACTACTTCGAGCTGAACGTCACCGGAACTGCGCTCACGGGCAAGCGTGGCGGCCGCACCTATCGGCTGGGCGACACGATCGAGGTAATGATCCACTCGATCAAGAAGTCCGAGGGCAAGGTCGATCTGGCGTTGCCCGACTCGCCCGCCGACGGAACGCGGAAGCCGAAGCCGGCTAAATCAGGCGTCTCTCGGCCGCCCAGCGGGTCAGCTCGTGGCGGGAAGAGAGCTGGAGCTTCCTCAAAACGCTCGAAACGTGGCTCTCGACGGTCTTGATGCTGAGGTGCAGCCGGGCCGCAATCTCCTTGTAGCGGTAGCCGCGCGCGATGAGCTGCAGCACCTCTCGCTCGCGCGGTGAGAGTTCGTCGAGCTCGGTGTCGCCGCCCACACGATCGCCCGCACGGAAAGCGTCGAGGACGAAGCCCGCGAGGCGCGGCGAGAACACCGCGTCACCCTGTGACACACGGATGATCGCGTCGGCGAGTTCGGGGCCCGAGATCGTCTTGGTGACATAGCCGCGGGCTCCGGCACGGATGACCCCAATGACGTCTTCGGCCGCGTCGGACACAGACAGGGCGAGGAACTTCACCGCGGGGCGCTCGGGCGCAACGGCGGCGATCACGGCCTCGCCGCCGCCGTCACCTAGGTGGACGTCGAGCAGGACGACATCGGGGTCGAGCTCGCGGATCAGCGGGACGGCGTCGGCGACGCTCTCGGCTTCGCCAATCACGTTGACGCTGTCTCCAAGCTCGCCACGCACACCGGCGCGGAAGATCGCGTGGTCGTCGACGAGTACGACGCGGGGCTTCATGCGGCACCTCCCAGGGGCATGCGGAGTTCGACTTCGGTGCCTTCGCCGGGGGTCGAGGTGATCGTGCCGGTGCCGCCCGAGCGCGCCATGCGACCTTCGATCGATTCGGAAATGCCGTGGCGGTCGCCAGGCACGGTTGTGCGGTCGAAGCCGGCGCCGCGGTCGCGGACGAACACCGAGATCGTGCTCTCACAGACTTCGGCGTACACCGAGATTTCGTCGGCGCCCGAGAACTTCGCGGCGTTTTGCATCGCTTCGCGGGCGGCGAGCACAACGGCCTGGACGGCTTCGTCGACGGGGATGTCGTCGCCGCTCTTCGCGATCTCGACGCGGACGTCGGGGTGGATGTCTTCGATCTCCTGTGCCGCGACGTCGAGGGCGCCGAAGAGCGAGTCGCCACCGGTGTGGCCGTCGCCGTAGAGCCACGCACGCAGCTCGCGCTCCTGGCGGCGCGCGAGCGTGGCGACGCGGTGGGGGTCGTCGGCGTGGCGCTGGACGAGCGCGAGTGTTTGCAGGACAGAGTCGTGAACGCGCGCGGCAACCTCGGCACGTTCATCGGCGCGGATGCGACCGGCGCGCTCAGCATCGCGTTCGACCGCGAGCTGCCACAGCCAGGGCCCGGCGATCAGCAGGAGGGCACCGATGACAGCGCCCGGGGCGAGGATCGCAACCGAGTTGCCACCGCGCGTGAGGATGATTCCCGCGCCTGCCGCAACAAGTACGAGTCCGGCGAGCGAGAGGGGCTCGTCGGGCCGCAGCGAGCGGCCACGGCGCCACATCAGGATCAGCCCGCCGCCGATCAGCGCGAGACCCGCGATCGACGCGCCGGAGAGCCCGATTCCCTGCAGCAGAATCGAGGCCGTTGCGAGCAGCGGGATGACCGCCCACCAGACCTTGCCCTTGGACCAGGCCCAGAGTGAGCCGTACAGGGCGATTCCCGCGCCACCTGCGAGAGCCAGAACGACAAAGACTAGCCGGACGAGTGTGGGGTCGACGCCGATGTCTTCGGCGATCCCCGAGCAGATGCCAGAGATAACGACGTCGTTGTCGCTGCGGCGCACGGTTGGGAACGGCATCGCGGTCATCCTACGGCCCGTACGACGGTGATCTTCCCGGCGCCGACCGAGACGTCGAGCACGAGCTTCGAGATCGTTGGGGCCCCGGTGGTGCCGGTCACGGTGTCGACCACGTTGTGGCCATCTTCCTTCTGGTCGAAGACGAGGCTGGCACCCCAGGTGACGTGGCTATCGACCTGCACGGTGACGTTGTCGGGCACGGTGACCAGAAGGTGACCGACGCCGAGCTCTGCGTGCACGGTGGTCGTTCCCGCGGGGAGGGTGAGCTTCTCGAGGTCGAGGTTGAGCTTGCCAATCCCCAGGCGATAGTCGGTGCGGAGCGCGGCGGCAACCTGCGGTGTGTAGTCGCGGTTGCCCATTCCGTCGCGGAGGTGCAGGTGCACGGTTGAGGCGAAGACGGCAAGGAGGGCGAGGAGCACACCAAGCCAGCCGAGGCCGTCACCGCGGAAGCCTGCAAGGTGGCCGATCACGAGGATGGCGCCTACGCCAACGGCGGCAGAGGCGAGGACGACACCCCAGGGGATCTCGACGTCAGCAGCGATGAGGATCCCAAGGACACCGGCGCCGACGATCAGCAGCCCGAACACGACAGGGAAGAGCGAGCGGCGAGCTGCACGTGCCTGCCAGGTTTGCGCGTAATCGTGCGTGCCTGGGTACTTGTACTCGTCGTTGCCTGACTTCTCGTCGCCCGCGGTCTTGTCGTTGTGCCAGAACTTCATCTGGCGGAACGAGAAGAGCAGGACGAAGCCGCCTCCGAGTGCCGCGACCCACGCGATGTCGCCGTGCGGCCACAGCCGAAGGTGGGCGAGTAGGGAGATCACGATGCTCGCGAGGATGGCGAGCGCGATCACTTGGACGGGGCGCTTGCGGCGCTTGCGTAGCGCTTCGGCGACCAGCGAGTCGTTGGAGCCCTCTTCGGGGATGATCAGGATGGCGGCGCCGTAGATCAGGATTCCGGCGCCTCCGAGGAGTGCGAGGACGACGAAGCCGACGCGGTAGAGCAGCGGGTTGATGTCGAAGTAGCGTGCGAGGCCACCGCAGACCCCGGCGATCATCGAGTCGTCTTTGGTGCGGCGCAGGAGCTTCACGGTGGGGGTGGGTGCCTCAGTCATGAACACAGCCTGCCTTCTGGGTTCCCTGGTGCATATCGGGTAAACCCCTGGTTCGACCCTACAATCGACTCATGGCCGAGAAGCTGATCGCCGATAACCGCAAGGCACGCCACGATTACGAGCTGCTTGACCGCATCGAGGCGGGCCTCGTCCTGACCGGGACGGAGGTCAAGTCGCTCCGTGAGGGCCGCGCGACCCTGCAGCAGTCGTATGCCGATGTGCGCAACGGCGAGGTGTGGCTGCATAACGCCGAGATTGCGATCTACGACCAGGGCGGACGGTCGAACCACGAGCCGACGCGGTCGCGGAAGCTTTTGCTTCATCGCCGCGAGATTGAGCGGCTCTTCGCGGAGCTCCGTGAGAACGGCCTGACGCTTGTGCCCACGAGGCTGTACTTCAAGGATGGGCGTGTGAAGGTCGAGGTGGCGCTCGCCCGTGGTAAGAACGTGCGCGACAAGCGCCAGACGCTTGTGGAGCGCGACGCGAAGCGTCAGATCGAGCGTGAAGTCAAGTCGCGCCGCTAGCGCGACTTCTTGCCGCCACTGCGCAGCGCGCCGCCGAACATCACAGCGACGAGCACGATCGTGACGATCTTCAGCCAGGTCTGCCAGCCGCCTTCAGCGATGGCGAGCGCGACCATGTAGGGCAGGCCGAAGAACCACGCGAACATCTCGAAGAACCACGGGAGGTCGCGCACCCAGTGGTAGACGGAGGCGAGGACGCTTCGGTCGAAGATCGCGAGCACGAGGAAGAGCGCCCAGCCGAGGCTGAATGCGGGCTCACCACGTGGGCGATTCTCGTTCACCTTCGGATGTTTCACCGATCGCGGCATCAGTTTCGGGATCAGCTTCATCGGTGTGAAGCGTACGCGCTGGAGCCGACACGGCCCGGGGCGTTGGGGCGGGGTACACTGGCGCAACAACACATACGGGGGCGCCATGGTTTCGACGTGGTCGGTTCTCCGGACGAGCTGCAAGCCGAGGTCTCCGGTCGGCCTCGTAAATCCACCGGAAAACAATGCAAGTGCGGAAAATAACCTCGCACTCGCTGCCTAGTCTCAGAGACTAGCCAGCGTGTCGCCCCGAGTTGGCCTGCGGCCCGGGTGCGGCATCAACAAGCAGGCTGGCGCCAAAAGAACGCCAATCGCTGGCGGCGCGAGACTTCAGGATGGCTAGTCCGACGGTAGGCCGGCTGTGAGCCAGCCGCCGGGCGAAACTTCAATCTCAGCCTAAGCTTGTAGACGCTCGGACGGTGCGTCCGCGGACGCGGGTTCGATTCCCGCCGCCTCCACTCCCGGGTCTGGTGCGCGAGCACTTCCGGGCTTCAATCCC
>CAIWTI010000118.1 GCA_903915545.1 uncultured Actinomycetes bacterium
ATCATCCCCGGCATCGAGATCGCGGCACCCGAACGAACCGACACGAGCAGCGGATCGTCGTGACTCCCGAAGCGCTTCCCTGTCTTCGCCTCAAGCCGCTCGATGTGCTGGCCAACTTCCGCCTCGAGTCCGTCGGGCAGATCATGCGTGCGCATGTACGCGCGACAAGCGTCAGTCGTGATCGTGAAGCCCTGCGGAACCGGCAGTCCCATCAGAGTCATCTCTGCGAGGCCTACTCCCTTACCACCGAGGAGTTCGCGACCTCCCGCTGAGGACTCGTCAAAGTCGTAGACGTACTTCGTGCCAGCCAAGTCGGCCGCATTGTTACCAAACGCTGCGGGGGTATGCGATCACCATGCGTTTATGACGCTTTGGACCTATGCGATCTGAGGCTGGCGACGCCCAGGCGCGCTTACCGGCGGCGGCGGGACCTATATTCAGCAACCCACGCAGCACTGCGAAGCGCGAACCAGAACGGCGTAAAGATGCCGTAGAACACGACGAGCGCAATGACGAGCGCCGTCATCCAGACAAGCCAACGCCAGATCGGAACACGTGGTTTCGGCTTCATACGTCGTCCCGATCGCGAGACGGCGGCTCGAAACTCGTCACTGTTGTCGCCCCGACGGAACGAACGATCCGCAGCGCGATCTCCTCGATCGAAAGCTCTGACACGTCGATCACCGGGCACCGGAGACGGCGAAAGACCTTGTTCGCGAAGTCGAGCTCCTCGTAGATGCCGTTGAGGTCGGCGTAGCTCTTGCTGCCACCCATCATCTGGATTCGCTCCGAACGAATCTCTGCCAGGCGATTCGCGTCGATCGTCAACCCGACGATCTTCTTCGGGTCGGCCTTGAAGAGCTCCTCCGGCGGATCGATGCCGTTTACGAGCGGAACGTTTGCCGTCTTCAGTCCGAGATACCCGAGGTACATCGAGAGCGGCGTCTTCGATGTCCGCGAGACCCCAACGAGCACAACATCGGCTTTGCCGAGCGCGCTCCCAACGCCATCATCGGTCTTCACCGCGAACTCGATGGCAGAGATACGTTGGAAGTAGCGGTCATCGAGCGGCAACCGAGCACGTGGCGTCATCCGCGCTGCCTGGCCGCTGACCTTGGCGATCGCGCGAAGCGGCTGTGCGAGCACGTCGCAGTAATGGATGTGGGCCGTGCGACACAGACGACGCATCTCGGTACGAAGCTGCGGCTCGACCAGCGTGTAAATCGCAACCGCAGGCTGGCCGCGCATTCGCTCGACGACGAGCCTGAGATCAGAGACGGTTTCGACGCGCGGATGGCGAATTACCTGAAAGTTCCCTTCAGGGAACTGCACTTCCGTCGCCATCACGATCCGTGCGGCAGTCTCACCCGTCGCATCCGAGACAATGTGGAGCTGCACAGAAGGAGCTGCCGGATCGCTCACCGGCCGGACTCTACGTGCGTTCGACTGCTGCGTCAGACGGCTCGACGCGCAGGACGCGCGCGACCGCCGGTGGCAGCCACCAGTTCCAGCGACCAAAGAGCGACACGAGCGCTGGCACGATCAGTGATCGAACGATCGTGGCGTCAAGGATGATCCCGGCACCGAGGCCGGTGGCGAAGATCTTGATCACAGTCTCGGGGCCCGAACCGAGCGCGGCAAACGCCAGGAAGAGGATGAGTGCGGCGCTCGTGACCAATCGTCCCGTACGGCCGATGCCCGTGATGACCGCGCTATCGGTGGAGCCGTGAGCGTCGTACTCCTCGCGAACGCGCGAAAGGATGAACACCTCGTAATCCATCG
>CAIWTI010000119.1 GCA_903915545.1 uncultured Actinomycetes bacterium
CCGACGCTACCACAGGGCGCAGCGTCGCTAACCGCCTAAGCGGCGCTCACAACAGGCTTTGGCCGCGCATCCTCAATGCGGTCGATCCGCGAGAGCGCCGGGAAGACCTTCGGCCACACCGCGGCAAGCCCCATCGTCAACAACCCGCCGGCAACGACGGACGTCACCGTGCCGAATGCCGCGGCCGCTGCGCCAGATTCGAAGGCGCCGAGCTCGTTCGAGGCGCTAATGAACACCATTTCGACGGCCAGCACGCGGCCACGCAGCTCATCGGGCGTTGCCACGACAACGGCCGTTGCGCGGATGTTCATGCTCACCATGTCGACGGCGCCGCTGACCGCGAGCGCGAGCAGTGAGAGCCAGAAGGAATGCGACAGCCCGAAGACGACCATGCACAGGCCGAACGCGCCGACGACGATCAGGAGGCGCCGTCCCGCGTGTCGCTCAAGCGGCTTGCGGGCGATCCAGATGCCCGCGAGCAAGGCCCCGATCGCGGGGCCACTGCGCAGAATGCCGAGGCCGATCGGCCCCACGTGCAGGATCGTCCGTGCGAAGACGGGCGCAAGCGCGACTGCGCCGCCGAACAGCACCGCGAACAGGTCGAGCGTGATCGATCCCATGATCACCGGTGTCTTGCGAATGAAGTGGATGCCGGCGACGAGGGCCGCGAACCCCTTCACGTCGTCGCCTGGAGCGCGCTCCGTACGGGCAGGTTCCCCCACCATCAGCGTTGCGACGATGCCGATCCCGATCATCACGGTGGCGGAGGCGTAGACCACGTTCGGGGAGATCGTGAAGAGGAAGCCGCCGAGCGCTGGCCCGGTGATCGTCGCAGCCTGGAACGCGATTGAGCGAAGCGCCATTGCGCTTGAGATCAGGTCGAACGGGACGACCATTGCCGGGAGGGCGCGCCCAGGGGGCGCCCCGATCGCGATCGACACGCCCGTCCCGAAGCCGAGCGCGAGGAACGGCCACAGCTGGTGGGCTCCCGACAGGCTCACGACGAGCAGCCCAAGCGTGACCCCAGCAAGGCCGATCAGTGAAAGCAGAAAGAGCAACCGCCGCGATACCCGGTCGGCAAGCTGGCCGGCAGGCAGCGCGAGGATCGGCAGCGGGAGGAACTCGGCAAGCCCGATCAGGCCGAGCTCAAACGGCGAGTGATGGATCGAGTAGACCTGCCAGCCCACCGCGACCGCGGTCATCTGCCCACCGAAGCCCTCGGAGATCATCGCGAGCCACAGCAACGTGTAGTCGCGATGGCGCAAGACGGGCGGAAGGAGGCCCTTTCGTGCTGGGGTCTCAGCCGCGCTCAACACGGGCTCCTTGGACGTGCGAAGAAGACGCGAGACGCGATGCCATCGCAGAAGTATGGAGTTGGGAGCCCGCCTCGCGACGGACTCCCAACCCGCTACTCGTCGGCTGGTGCGTCTTCGGCGAGGATCCAGTAGAGCGAACGCCGGGTTTCGGCGAGCACTTTGCCGGCTTCGGCGACCTGCGCCTCACTTCCCGCCTGCATGACCTGCTTGGCCGCATGTGCGACCTGCGCGAGCGACTTGCCAACTTCGATCATCCCGCGAGGGATGCCCGCACCGGCCTGTTCCCATGGGGAGCCAAGCGCTTCGCGGTTCTCCTCGACGTGGGCGCGGCCCGCGTCGGTGAGGGCGTAGATCGTGCCGCCGTCCTTGGACTCGCCAACAACGAAGCCTTCGTCGGCGAGCATTTGGAATGCGGGGTAGACCGAGCCAGGGCTTGGGCGCCAGAGGCCTTCACTGCGAGCCTCGAGCTCCTGGATCACCTGGTAGCCGTTCCGTGGCTCCTCGGCGAGGAGGAGCAGGATGGCGGCGCGGACATCGCCGCGGCCCATCCGGCGTCGGCGGCGGAAGCCGCCGGGCCCACCGGGGCCGCCCGGGCCACCAGGCCCGAACATGCCGAACATCGGTGGGAAGGGGGGCGGGCCGCCGGGGCCGCCGAAGCCGCCCGGGCCACCTGGCCCCATGAATTTCATTCTGTGTTTGTGCATATCACGATATGTAGCCGATATATCGTTATGCGTCAAGACCGTCGGGCAATTCTGAGGAACGCCTTACCTTCGTCTTATCTCCCTCTGAGGTCGCGCCGGTTACCTGAAGGTCAGGCCTGGTATCCCGCCGGCTCGGAGAGGAGCACGATGTTCGGTAAGAGAACGTTTGTCCTGCTGGGCGCGATCGTCGCGGTTGTTGCGGCTGCGAGCGTTGCGAGCGCGGCGCGGGCGAATATCGCCGCCATGACAACGAGCTCGAACTGGGCTGGCTACAGCGTCACCGCGCCGAACGTCACCTACTCCGACGTCGACGGGACGTGGGTCGTGCCGACCGTCAAGTGCACCGCCGCAGGCGCAGAGACGTACTCCAGCCTCTGGGTCGGGATCGGTGGCTATGGGACGAACTCAGCATCGCTCGAGCAGATCGGCACGGATGCGAACTGCGACGCGTCAGGGAACGCCACCTACACCGCGTGGTACGAACTCGTTCCTGCACCCGCCGTGAACGTGAAGGCGTTCGTCGTGTCGCCAGGCGACATCGTCGCTGCCCATGTGCACGTCGCCGGGACGCGCGTCACACTCGAGATCACTGACCAGACAACCGGCGCTGCATTTGCTCGGACGCTCCGAATGGCCTCACCCGATATCTCTTCGGCCGAGTGGATCGCCGAGGCGCCAGCGCAGTGCCAGAGCGCGTCGAACCTCCAGACCTGCTCCGCTCTTCCGCTTGCAAACTTTGGCAAGGCGACCTTCACGAACGCCACCGCGACCTCAGCCGGAGTTACCGGTTCGATCACCGACTCGCGCTGGACGGTCTACCCAACGCGGATCGCGGCTGGCGGAGTCATCTCGGCCACGCCACGCGCGATCTCGGCCGACGGATCGAGCTTCGCGGTCGCCTGGAAGGCAACCGTCCTCCAGCAGCCGACTCCTCGCGGGTGGGGTCAGGGTCAGCCAATGCCGTATCCCGGCAGCGGCTACGGGTACGGCGGTGGCTACGGATACGGCTACGGCGGTGGCTACTAACCCGCTCCGGCTCGCAAACCGGTGCCGTCGGCCGGTGCGTATCCTTGCCAGCGATGAACGTCGTACTTCCTGACGGGAACACCCTCGAGCTCGCTGACGGCGCGTCGGGCCTCGACGCTGCGCTGGCGATCGGCCCGAAGCTTGCCGAGCAGGCGGTGCTGATCAAGGCAAACGGTGAGACGCAGGATCTGCGGGCGCCGCTGCCGGATGGCGCAAAGATCGAGATTCTCACCACGCGGAACACCGCCGATCCTGACGCGCTCTACGTGCTGCGTCACTCGGCTGCACATCTCCTTGCCGAAGCGGTACGGCGTTTGCATCCTGGTGTGAAGGTCGCGATCGGCCCGCCGATCGACGACGGCTTCTACTACGACTTCGAGTTCCCGACTCCGATCACTGAGGGCGACCTGCAGGCGATCGAAGACGAGGTCAAGCGCGAGATCGCTGAGGGCCGCACGTTCAGCCGCGAGGAGATCACTGCCGACGAGGCGCGCGAGCGGTTCCGTGCCGAAGGAGAGCCGTACAAGGTTGAGCTCGTCGACACGGCGCAGGGCGCGATCAGCCTCTACACCCAGTCCGGCGCGAACGGCGCCGACTTCACCGACCTCTGCCGAGGCCCGCATCTGCAGAATGCTGCGCCGATCAAGGCGTTCAAGATCACCGGTCTTGCCGGGGCCTACTGGCGTGGCGATAGCGCGAACACGCAGCTCACCCGCATCTACGGTACCGCCTTCTACAAAGAGGCCGATCTCGCCGCGTACCTGGAGCGGATGGAGGAGTCGCGCAAGCGCGACCACCGCCGCCTGGGTGTGCAGCTTGACCTCTTCCACTTCTCGGAGCTCTCGCCGGGGTCGCCGTTCTGGCACCCGAAGGGCATGAAAATCTGGAATGTCCTCGAGGATCTACGCCGCCGCGAGAACCTGGCGCGCGGCTACGTCGAGGTGCGTACCCCGCAGATCTACGACAAGGAGCTGTGGGTCACCTCAGGGCACTGGGATAAGTACCGCGAGCACATGTTCACGTTCGAATCCGAAGAGCGCACCTTCTCGCTGAAGCCGATGAACTGCCCGGGCCACTGCGTGCTCTACGCAAACGGTGCGGTGAGCTATCGCGACCTGCCGATCCGCATGTCTGAGGCAGGCGTGCTGCACCGCGACGAGCTCGCCGGCGCGCTGCACGGTCTGCTGCGCGTGCGGATGTTCTCGCAGGACGATGCCCACATCTTCTGCACCCCGGAACAGGTCGAAGACGAGGTGCTCGGCTGTCTCGACTTCGGCTACTCGATCTACGAGAAGCTCGGGTTGGAGATCAAGGTTGAGCTATCGACCCGCCCCGAAAACAAGCTCGGCACCGACGAGGAGTGGGACGCTGCGGAGGGTGCGCTGAAGGCGGCGCTTGACCGGCAGGGACTCACCTACAGCGTGAACGAGGGCGACGGCGCGTTCTACGGCCCGAAGATCGACCTGCACATGCTCGACTCGCTTGGCCGCGGCTGGCAGATCGGCACCGTCCAGCTCGACTTCCAGCTGCCGCAGCGCTTCGGCCTCACCTACCAGGGCGCCGATAACGCCGAGCACACGCCTGTCATGGTGCATCGCGCCTTGATCGGCTCGTTCGAGCGCTTCATCGGCATCTTGATCGAGCACTTCGCCGGCGCGTTCCCCTTCTGGCTCGCTCCGGTGCAGGTGCGGATCGTCCCGGTCGCCGAGGTACATGCGGCCGCCGCGCACGAGCTGGCGGCCAAGCTCGGTGGCTATCGCGTTGAGGTCGACGACTCGGCCGAGACGCTCGGTAAGCGGATCCGCAATGCCGAGCTCGAGAAGATCCCGTTCGTGATCGTCTACGGCGAGAAGGAGTCCGACGACGCGCTCGCCGTGCGCGAGCGGGGTGGCGGTCAGTCGACGAAGTCGCTTGCGGAGCTGCAGGGCGAACTCGCCGTGCTCGCCGCCGGTGCGTAACCGCATCTTCCGGGTTGTGCGCGCTGTGCGGATCC
Organism: uncultured Actinomycetes bacterium; assembly: GCA_903915545.1. Taxonomy (GTDB): domain Bacteria; phylum Actinomycetota; class Thermoleophilia; order Gaiellales; family Gaiellaceae; genus PALSA-600. The sequence goes on from CAIWTI010000119.1 coordinate 5,040, forward strand.
TCGCCCGCGACGGGCGGATCCCGCGCCCACTGCGATTGCTCGTGCTGATCGGTGCCGCACCGGTGCCCGGACCGTTCGATGAGATCGTGCTGCTGATCGCTGCGATCCCGCTCGCGCTCTTCTACCGGCCGCTGCTGCGCGAGGCATGGGTGGGTGCTGCAGTTGCAAAATCCCCCGCGTAGGCACGAATCCGCTACGCTTCACCCCTGGCAAGCAGGGGCGTTCCGTTCCTCACCTCCCGGCCAACGGCCTTCGGGGGTTCAACCAAGTGGGTTGAGTTCGGTGTCTGCCGCTGCCTGTCGACCGGTTTTTCATTGGCGAAGGAGGACAGACACAGCTTGGTGACAGCGATTTGAGGCCGCGGAGAGGCTCCTTTGAGCCCCCGCGCCGTCCGGAACCCCAGACTCGAATCAACGATGCGATTCGTGTCCCCCGGGTACGTCTGATCGGCGAGGAAGGGCAACAGCTCGGGATCAAGACGACGGAAGAGGCGCGTACGTACGCCTATGGCAAGGGCCTCGACCTGGTCGAGGTCGCTGCAGGCGCGGATCCGCCCGTGGCCAAGGTGATGGACTTCGGGAAGTACCGCTATGAGCAGGAACAGAAGGCGAAGGCGGCACGGAAGAACCAGACGCAGATCCTCATCAAGGAGATCAAGCTCCGACCCAAGATTGGAATTCACGACTACGAGACCAAGAAGGGCCACGTCGTCCGCTTTCTGCACCAGCGGGCGAAGGTGAAGGTCACGATCATGTTCCGGGGCCGCGAACGCGAGCATCCGGACCGCGGACGAGACCTGTTGATGCGGCTCGCCGACGACATCCAGGAGATTGGGACGATCGAGATCCAGCCGCTCCTCGAAGGCCGCAACATGACGATGGTGCTTGCACCGACCAAGAACGCAGGAGTCAAACGAGATGCCGAAGCAGAAGACGAATTCAGGGGCGAAGAAGAAGTACAAGGTCACGGCGACGGGGAAGCTCCTGCGCCGAGTGGGGAACCAGAGCCACAACCTGGAACACAAGAGCCCGCTGAGTAAGCAGCAGTTCAATAAGGATCTTGCGGTGGACAAGTCGCAGGAGCGCACCGTCAACCGTCTCCTTGGGAAGGCGTAACCGATGCCACGCGTAAAACGAGGGGTTCACGCCCGTAAGAAGCGCCGAAAGGTTCTTGAGCAGGCGAAGGGGTACTGGGGCCTTAAGAGCACCAACTACACCTACGCCAAGGAGCAGGTCGAGCACTCGCTGACCTACGCCTACCGCGACCGCAAGGTGAAGAAGCGCACGTTCCGGCGCCTCTGGATCATGCGTATCAACGCCGGTGCTCGGCTCCATGGCCTGTCGTACAACCAGTTCATCGCGGGCCTCAAGGCCGCGAATGTCGAGCTCGACCGCAAGGTGCTTTCCGACCTCGCCGTGAACGATCCGGCGGCGTTCGGCAAGCTCGCGGAGCAGGCGAAGTCCTCGCTCCCTGTCGCGTCGTAGCGTCGATCCCGCGCGAGCGGGACGCTCGACTCTCGTTGATTCACTGACGCCCGGTTCGCCGGGCGTCAGTCGTTAACGGACATGTCGTTCTGCCTGGCTGTATTTCCGGGAACCCCACCTCCCTCCCCGTTGGTTCGACCCTAACCCCGTGGAGTGGGGGTGCGCCAGATGTCTTCTGGAACAACTTTGAAACATGTTCTCGCTGCACGAACCGACCAAAGCGCGAGAGAATGCGCGCAACGGCCGCCGCGCCCCACTGTTCAACCCCCGGCCCGAGGCAGCGCAATGATCAGATCCCCCGACAACGAGAAGCTCAAGCTCGTCCGCAAGCTCCAGGATCGGCGCTGGCGAGACAAGCTCGGCCTCTTCGTCTGCGAGGGGGAAGATCAGGTCGCCGCTGCAACCGCTGAGCCGGTTGAGCTTCTGATCGCGGGCGAGAATGTCGAAGCCGAGCTGCTCGCCCAGGTGGCGACCGCCGGTCATCCCCCGCGGGTGATCGGGGTCTACCGGCGCGCCGATCTCCCGTCGCTGGCCGACCGTCGCGCGACGGTCGCGCTTTGGCAGCTCTCCGATCCCGGCAACGTGGGCACGCTGATCCGCACCGCCGACGCATTTGGTGCCGCGGTCGCTCTCTCGCCAGGCTGCGCCGACCCGACTGGCCCCAAAGCAGTCCGCGCGTCGGCTGGGTCGATCTGGAACGTGCCGACGATCTCTTGGGACGACCTCGCAGCCGGAACGCCGCGCGTCGCGCTCGTCGCACACGGCGGCGTGCCACTCGCGGAAGCGAATCTCACCGGCCCGGTGATCCTCCTGCTTGGGGCCGAGCGCGAGGGACTGCCGCGAGAGATCGATCGCGACCTCAACGTGACGATCCCGATCGGCAGCGCCGAGTCGCTCAATGTCGCCGCTGCCGGCGCGATCGCCCTCTACGAGTGGCAGCGCCAGAACGGGCCGCAATGAGCAGCGCAGCGATCTCGCGCATCAACGTCACGCCCGTGAAAGGGTGCGCGCTCGTGCATCCCACCGAGGTTGAACTGACACCTTCAGGGGTCGCTGGCAACCGACGTTTCTTCCTCGTCTCAGGCGACCGCGCCTTCAACGGTATGCAGTGTGGGCAGCTCGTCCAGATCGTCCCGACCGTGTCGAACGGTGACCTCACACTCACGTTCCCCGACGGCACGGCGATCACTGGCGCGATCACACACGGTCGCGCCGTCCAGTCGAAGCTGCCGCGCGGTGTCGTCACGGGTCGGCAGCTCAAAGGCCCCTGGGACGAGGCGCTCTCTGACTTTGCTGGTGCCGCCGTTCACCTCGTCGACTGCGACGACCCCACCGGCGCACTTGACAGCCACGCGGGAACGCTCGTGTCGGTTGCGTCGTGCGCCGAGCTTGGCAATGTCCTGGGTGCCGAGGTTGATACCCGCCGCTTCCGCATGCTCTTCGAAGTTACGGGCGTCGCTCCGCACGAAGAAGAGACGTGGGCAGGACGTCGCGTCGCGATCGGCGAGGCGATCGTGCGCGTGCAGTCAACAGTCCCCCGCTGCGTGATCACGACGCACGATCCCGATACGGGCCTTCCGAACCTCGATGTCCTGCGCGGCATCAAGAAGCTGCGCGGCCTGCACGACGGCGACTCGGTCGACTTTGGCGTCTCGTTTGAGGTTGAGCGGCCCGGGCCGATCCGGGTCGGCGACCCGGTAGTCGTTCTCTAGCCCGCGTCGCGCAGCGAGCAGACCCACACCGAGTCTTCGCCGCCACGCCACGGCGAGTTGTCGAACCACCCGTAGAGGTGATCGACGGTGAACCCGTGCTCCTCAAGCAGCAGGCGCCACTCGGGCACCGAAAGCCACGCCAGCGAGAGCTCGGCTTCTGACTCAGGGCCGCGGACATGCAGGATCAAGCTGCGGTTGCGCTCATCCCAGTCGGCACGCTCGAAGATCCCTGGTTCGCGCTCAAGCCAACGGCCGTGCGTCTCGGCGATGTCTTCCTTGCCGGGCGTAAAGACGTCGAAGACGAACGTCCCACCAGGAGCGAGCACCCGTTGCACAGCCTCCAGGGCCGCGTGGCGGTCGGCGTCGGTCTGCATATGGAGCAGCGTGCGAAACGGGATCAAGACGAGCGGGAACTGCCCATCGACTGGCGGGTCGCGCAGGTCGCCGTAGCGAAAGTCGACCTCGACCGACGCGAGCGCGGCCCGCTCGCGCGCCACCTCAAGCATTCCCTGCGAGGCATCGACGCCAACCACGCGGATCCCCTCGGCAGCGATCGGCACCGAGATGCGCCCAGTCCCAACGCCGAGCTCGAGTACCGGCCCTCCGGAGCGTCGCGCGTGCTCGACGTAGAACCCGATGTCTTCGAGCACGGTGCGCGACCAGGGGTCGTACAGACGCGAGATGTTGTCGTAGGCACTCATCCGGTCGCGCAGTCTCGCACGGGGAGTCGCGCCGCGCCGGGCTATGCTTACGCGACTGTGACGGCACGCGCACGCTCAACGCTCTTTATGCGGCCCCGGTTCGGTTCGGGGACGCAGGAGTTCGCCTCCTAGTCATCCGTTCCGGCGCCGGGGCTCTGGCCCGACGACCTATGAACGAAGGAGGATTTGACCGCTGTGACCGACACACCCGATTGGAACGCGTACGAAGCTGAAGCCGCTGCCGCGGCGCAGGCTGCCGCGTCGTCGGACGATCTCGAAGAGGCGCGCGTCCGCTTCCTCGGCCGCAAGAGCGACATTGCCCTCGGCCTCCGCGAAGTGCGAGACCGCGAGACCGGCATGCTGCTAAATGGCGTTCGCACGCGGCTCGAGGAGACCTTCGACACACGTGCGGCGCGCCTTGCCGACGACGAGCTCGACCGCCGCTTGCGCGATGAGATCGTCGACGTGACCCTCCCCGGCGATGAGCTGCCGCTTGGTCACCTGCATCCGATCACCCAGATTCGCCGCATGGTTGAGGACGCGTTCCTCGGCCTCGGCTACGAAGTCCGCGACGACCGCGAGGTCGAGACGGTCGAATACAACTTTGACAAGCTCGCCTTCCTGCCGACGCACTCGGCGCGCTCGCCGCGCGACACGTTCTTCTTCGATCCGAACCACGTGCTGCGCACCGAGACGAGCCCGTCGCAGATCCACATCATGGAAGAGAAGGAGCCACCGCTCTACATGGTCTCGATCGGCCGGGTGTATCGCCGCGACGCGATCACGGCAACGCGCTACCCGATCTTCCACCAGTTCGAGGGGCTTGCGGTCGACCGCGGCCTGACGCTCGCAGACCTCAAGGGGACGCTGCTGCACGTGATGCGCGCGCTCTACGGTCCCGAGCGAAAGGTGCGCTTCCGCACCCACTACTTCCCGTTCACCGAGCCGTCGATTGAGCCTGACGTGTCGTGCGGTATCTGCCTTGGTTCGGGCTGTCGCACCTGCAAGTACTCCGGGTGGATTGAGATGGGCGGCGCTGGCATGGTCGACCCGACCGTGCTCGCAAATGTCGGCCTCGATCCCGAGGAGTGGAGCGGCTTCGCCTTCGGCTGCGGCCTTGAGCGCACGGCTCAGCTGCGCCATGACATTCCTGACATTCGCGCCCTCTGGGAGGGCGACCTCCGCGTGCTGAGGCAGTTCTAATGCGTGTACCTGTTTCCTGGCTGCGCGACTACGTCGCGATGGACATGTCGCTCACCGAGCTGGCAACGAAGCTCTCGATCGCGTCAGCCGAGATCGAAGGAATCGAGACGCGCGGTGTCGCCGACGAGGGCGGCAACCTGGGCCTCTTCCGCATCGGCAAGGTCCGCGAGGCGATCAAGCATCCGAACGCCGACCGGCTACAGCTCACGAAGGTTGATCTTGGCGAAGCCGAACCTCGCTCAATCGTCTGCGGCGCATGGAACTTTGGCGTTGGCGCGACCGTTGCCGTCGCGCTGCCGGGAGCGACGATTCCCGCACGCCCGGGTCTACCGGACGGCCTAACCCTCGAGCGTCGCAAGGTGCGCGGCGAGATCTCCGACGGGATGATCCTCGCCGAGGACGAGATCGGCCTTGGCGCCGACCACGAGGGGATCATGGTGTTCCCCGAGATCGAGCCGGGCACGCTGCTCGCCGACGTCGTTCCGCTTTCCGACAAGGTGCTGCTCGTCGAGGCGACCGGCAATCGCCCCGACCTCCAGTCGATCTACGGCATCGCTCGCGAGATCGCAGCGATCTACGACCTCGACCTGGCCGAAGCGCCCGGGCTGATTCCGGTTGGAACTCCGGGCGGCCCGGTCAAGATCCAGGTCGGCGACTTCGAGCGCTGCTCGCGGTATGTCGGAACGATCGTCCAGGGTGTCACGGTGGGGCACTCGCCGCTGATCATGAAGGCACGCCTGCTTGGTGCCGGCATGCGCCCGATCTCGAATGTCGTTGACATCACGAACTACGTGATGCTCACGCTTGGTAGCCCGCTGCACGCGTTCGACCTTGCCACGCTGAACGGCGGCGGCATCAACGTGCGTCGCGCGAGTGACGGCGAGAAGCTGACGACCCTCGATGGTGTCGAGCGCGTCCTCACCGCCGACGACCTCGTGATCGCCGACGACGCGCGCGCCGTCGCACTCGCCGGAATCATGGGTGGGGCGGAAACAGAAGTCTCTGCCGACACGCACACGATCCTGCTCGAGGCGGCGAACTTCGAGTCGCACGGGGTGTTCCGTTCGTCTGAGCGGCACCGCCTGCGCAGCGAGGCATCAGGTCGGTTCGAGAAGGGCGTCGATCCGCAGCTCGCCGACCAGGCCGCCCGCTGGGCAACCGAGCTGATCGTCGAGTTCGCCGGGGGCACCTGGACGAGCTGGAACGACGTGCACGCTGGGCTGCCGGCGCGCCCGTTCGTCGAGTTCCGCCCGGAACGCGCCGACGCCGTGATCGGTGTCAAGACGACGCCCGACGAGCAGTTCCGCATCCTCGGCAAGCTCGGCTTCGAGCAGGAAGGAACGGGCGTCATCGTCCCGTCGTGGCGCGCACGCGACGTCACGCGCGAGATCGACATCGTCGAAGAGATTGCGCGTTTCCGCCTTGAGGAAGTGCCATTCACACTGCCGCAACGCCGCGAGATGTTCGGCGTGCTCACGCGTGAGCAGAAGCTGCGCCGCCGGCTGGAGGATGCGCTGGTCGGACTCGGGTTCGCCGAGACCTACACGCCAAGCCTGCGGCCCGACGACGAGACAACCTGGAAGCTGCCAGAGCCGATCTCGGTTGATCTGACGGCGCTCCGCACGACGATCCTGCCGAGCCTCGTCGAGGCGGTCGCCCGCAACATCGATGCGGGCGCAAAGAACATCGCGCTCTTCGAAGTCGCGCGCGTTTACCTGCCTGGTGACGGCGACCTGCCGACCGAGCGCGTTCGCGTTGCGGGCATCGTCGAGGGCGGGTTCTCCCGTGCCAAGGGCGTTGTCGAGACGGTCTACGCCGCACTCAAGGCTGAGCCGGCGTTCGCACGCGGCGAGCACCGCCTGCTGCACCCGGGGAAGGCAGCGACGACAGGCGCAGGCATCGTGGGCGAGCTGCATCCGCGTGAGCTCGATGGAGAGTGGGGCGCGTTCGAGCTTGACCTCGATGACCTCTTCGCTGCCTCACGCGAGCCGATCACGTACACCGACGTGATCACGTACCCGGCAGTGCGTCAGGACATCGCGGTCGTCGTTGGCGAGGGGGTCGCTGCGGGCGACATCGTTGCCACGGCTCGCACGGCCGCGGGCGCTGAGCTTCGCGAGATCCGCGTGTTCGACGTCTATCGCGGCGAGCAGCTTGGCGCGGGCAAGAAGTCGGTTGCGTTCTCGGTTGCCTACCAGGCAGACGACCGAACGCTCAACGACGAAGACGCGACGCGCCTGCGTGACGCGATCATCAATGCGCTGGCGACCGAGTTCGGCGCCGAGCTGCGCGCGTAGTTTTCGGGGCCAGCTAGACGGTCTTGCCGGCGATCTGCCAGACGGGGCCTTGCGTCCCGACTGGATGCGTGTCCGACAGGACGCGCAGCACAGAGACCGAACCGGTCATGCCGGCGTTGTCACAGCGTTCAAGGCAGCGGCGCACCATGCCGATCGAGGCGCCGTACCCAAACTTGCTCGAAGCTCGAAACTGGAACGCCAGCGTGGTGCCCTGGCGGCGCGGGTTGATCGGGCCCATGTGCAGCGCGCCTTCGTCGATCCAGTCGCTGGAGTCAAGTTCGACTTCGCCGAGCAGATCGCTCCAGTCGGACGGAATCGTTGCGAGGGCAGCGTCCCAGCCAGCAGCAAGGCTCGTTCCCGCAACGACGGGATGCGCGGGGGCGGTCACTGTGTCACCAGGCACGAGCGCCGCATGAATGCGCGCCTTGTCGAGCCGGGCGAGCGCGCGGCGTGCCATCTGCGGATTCACACCGTGACCTGTGCGCGTCACGCGCACAACAATCGTCCCACCTTCGCCAATCAACGGCTGCGCTGAGGCGAGCATCTCTGTCGCGCGAGCGGCATCCGACGCAGCCTCCAAAGTCACTCCGAAGGTCACATCGCTCCACGAGAGAGGGAGGCTCTCCTGTAGTGCCTCCCATTGTCGCGTCAGCTTCATGTGGCAAACCGTACACTGTCTGCCGGTGTCAAAGACCGAGAAGAAACGCATCCTCACCGAAGACCGTCTCCGCGAATTCCTTCGCGAGATGTTGTTGATCCGTCGGTTTGAGGAGAAGGTAGAAGAGCGCTTCCGCGCGGGCGAACTGCCCGGTTTCCTCCATGTTGCGATTGGGCAGGAAGCCGTTGCTGTCGGTGTCTGTGCCGCGATGGCCGACGGCGACGTGTTCGGTTCAACCCACCGCGCGCATGGCCACACGCTTGCGCGCGGCACGCACCCGAACGCCGTGATGGCTGAGCTGTACGGAAAGATGGAAGGCTGCTCGCACGGCTACGGCGGTTCGATGCACCTCTACGACGTCGAGCGCGGCAACCTGGGCGCGAACGCCGTCGTCGGTGGCGGCATCCCGGCCATGGTTGGCGCCGGCCTCGCCTTCTCGATGCGCGATGAGCCGCGCGTCGCGATCGCCTTCTTCGGTGATGGCGCGACGAACACCGGCACGTTCCACGAGTCGCTCAACCTCGCTCAGCTTTGGAAGACCCGAACCGTCTTTGTCTGCGAAAACAACACGTGGGCTGAGTCGACCCCGGGCTGGCAACACTCGCCGGTTTGGGATGACATGTCTAAGCGCGCGGTTGCGTTCGACATGCACTCGATCAAGGTGAACGGCCAGGACGTCGAAGAGGTCTTCGAGAAGGCGACTGAGGCGCTCGAGATCGCCCGCTCTGGTGTGGGTCCTGTCTTCCTCGATGTCGAGACCTTCCGTATGCACGGCCACTACATCGGCGACCCGCAGGTCTACCGCGCGAAGGAAGACCGCGACGAGGCCGCCGAGCGCGACCCGATCGTGCGCCTGCGCGAGATCCTGCAGGTCACATCAGAAGAGTGGGCTGCGCTTGAGGCTGAAGTCAAAGAGATCGTCGATGTTTCGGTCGAGTTCGCGAAGAACGGCACCGATCCGCAGCCCGAAGACGCTCTCAAGAACATCTACGCGTAAGGGATGCCCATGAAGACGATGTCCTACCGTGAAGCAGTCCGCGACGCGATCGCCGAGTCGATGCGCGCGAGCGACGAGGTCTTCATCATGGGTGAGGACATCGCCGAGATGGGCGGCTCGATGGGTGTCACCCAGGGCCTGCTCGACGAGTTCGGCGCAACTCGCGTTCGCAACACCCCAATTTCGGAAATGGCGATCGTCGGTGCCGGTATCGGCGCCGCGATGCAGGGGATGCGTCCGATCGTCGAGATCATGTACGAGGACTTCATCACGCTGTCGCTCGAGCAGATCGTGAACCAGGCGGCAAAGCACCGCTTCATGTCGGGCGGTCAGTTGAAGGTGCCGATGGTGATCCGCACCCAGGGTGGTGCCGGCTGGTCGCCGGGTGCGCAACACGCGCAGCAGCTTGAGGCATGGCTCGTGCACGTGCCGGGTCTGAAGGTCGTCTTCCCGTCGACCCCCGCTGATGTGCGCGGCTTGCTGTGGTCGTCGATCTACGACGACAACCCCGTTGTCTTTTTCGAGCACCGGCTGCTCTACCCGATCAAGGATGAGGTGCCGGAGAAGCTCGAGCCGATCCCGCTCGGCAAGGCGCGCGTGATTCGCGAGGGCACCGACGTGACGGTGATCGCCACCGGCCCACTCGTCCATCGCGCGCTCAAGGCGGCCGAGGAGGCCGAGGCGGACGGTATCTCGGTCGAGGTCGTCGACCCGCGCACGCTGCAGCCGCTCGACGAGGACGGTCTTGTCGAGAGCGTCAAGAAGACCAACCGCTGCGTCGTCGCCCACGAGGCCGTGACGCGCATGGGCTTTGGTGCTGAGGTTGTCGCGGTGCTGCAGGAGAAGGCGTTCGACTACCTCGATGCGCCGATCCAGCGCGTGGGCGCCAAGTTCGCTCCGCTGGCGTTCGCGCCCGCGATGGAGCAGTTCGTTGTGCCGGGCCCGCAAGATGTGCTCGACGCGATCCGCAAGACGGTCGCAAAGGCCTAGGTATGGCAAGCGAAGTCAAGATTCCGCGGCTTGGCCAGGGCATGGAGTCGGGGACGATCGTCCGTTGGCTGAAAGCTGAGGGTGACGCCGTTTCGGCAGGTGAGCCGCTGTACGAACTCGACACCGACAAGGTGACCCAGGAGGTCGAGGCGGAGGCGAGCGGCGTGCTGCTCAAGATCGCTGTGGCTGCTGGTGAGGTGCCAGTCGGGCAGGTCGTTGGTGTGATCGGTGCAGAAGGCGAGGTCGTCGATGTCGTCGCGGCTGCACCCGAAAAGCCCGCTGCTCCTGCTGCTGTCGCGCCCGCACCGTCGGCGCCTGTCGTCGAATTGCCAACGGCTGCTGTGGCCGCGGCGAACGACGGCGGTCGGCTGAAGGCATCGCCGCTTGCGCGTCGCATCGCTCGTGAGCGCGGCGTTGATCTTGCTGCCGTACGCGGCACCGGCCCCGACGGTCGGATCGTCGCCGAAGATGTCGAGCGTGCGCAAACCCAGAGCGGGGCTGCAATGCCGCCTGCCGCTGCTATCGCCGCCGCACCTGTTGCGCTGCCTGTTGGTGAAATCGAGCAGGCGGGCCTCTCGTCGATTCGCAAGACGATTGCGCGACGGCTGACCGAAGCGTGGACCGTTCCTGCCTTCCAGTTGACGATCTCAGCCGACATGGAACGGGCGGAGGCACTCGTCGCACGCTCCCGTCAGCTCGATCCCGAGGTGCGCGTCACGGTTACCGACGTCCTCGCAAAGCTCTGTGCCCAGGCGCTTGTCCGTCACGCCGACGTCAACGTGCAGTTTGCGGGCGACTCGATCCTCCGCTTCCCCACCGCCAACATCGGCATCGCCGTTGCAGCGCCGCAGGGCCTTGTGGTGCCGGTGATCGGTTCGGCCGAGCGGCTCTCGCTCGCCGAGATCGCGGGTGCGCGAGGTGCAATCGTTGACAAGGCGCGCTCGAACAAGCTGACGCAGGCCGATCTTGAGGGTGGCACGTTCACGATTTCGAATCTCGGCATGTTTGGCGTCGAGCAGTTCATCGCCGTGTTGAACCCGCCGCAGGCCGCGATCCTCGCCGTCGGTGCGACCGAGCAGCGGCCGGTCGTGCGCGACGGGCAGATCGTCGCCCGCCCGATGGTGACGCTGACTCTGACGGTCGATCATCGTGCGGTCGACGGGGCTCAGGCAGCCGCGTTTCTGCAGACGCTCAAAGCGTTTGTCGAAGACCCGGCGCTCGCCCTCTAGAGCCCGTGTCCGCCGCCGATGACCTATCGGTGAAACGGATTTCTCATCGTCTCGTCATGTCGGCGCGCTACCAATAAGGAAGACGTGTCTGCGGCTCCCACCCAGATTGACCACCGTCCGCTGATTCGTCGCGGCGGTCGCGAGGATCTTCCGTTCCTGCGTTCGCTCCTCACGCTTGCCCATGGCTGGCGCGTGAACGTGTCGGAGGTCGACGCCCCGTTTGGTCGGTACGTCGAACGCTGGGGCCGTTCAGGCGACTTCTCGGTGATCGCGATCGAGGATGGCCATCGCATCGGCGCCGCCTGGCTGCGACAGTTCGCTGAGGACGAGCCGGGCTACGGCTACCTCAACGAGGCGACACCCGAGCTCACGATTGTCGTGCTGCCCGGCAAGCAAGGTCAGGGCGTCGGGCGGCTCTTGCTCGACGCGATCTTGCAGCGTGCAACCGACGACGGTGTCGAGGCAGTGTCGGTCGCGGTTGAGAAGGGCCATCCCGATCAGCGGGCGTTTGAGCTCAAAGGGTTCGAGCCTGCCGCCGAAAACGGGCACGGCACCGTGCTGCGCCGCTCGCTCTAAGCCTCTTAGCCCGCGAGCACGTTACGGATCCAGGGGCCGAGCTCCTGGATAACGCGCGGGTCGATCTGGTGATCCATCGGTGACTCGCGGTAGTCGAGCGTGGCACCGGCGGCCTCGAGGCGATCACGTGAAGCGTGAGCGAAGCTGACGGGGATGATCGAGTCGTACGTGCCGTGCGCCAGGAAGATCGGCGTGGCCTGGTTGGCGGAGTCTCGCTCGGCGGTGAAGCTGGCATCGAGCAGCAGGTAGCATGAGAGTGCGACGATGCCGGCCAGCCGCTGCGGCAGGCGCGTTCCGGTAAACAGCGCCATCGCCCCTCCCTGGGAGAACCCGGCAAGCACGATGCGCTCGGTCGCAATCCCGCGTTCGTTCTC
>CAIWTI010000120.1 GCA_903915545.1 uncultured Actinomycetes bacterium
CGGTGAACGTCACCGGCACGGTCTGAGCCGGATTGATCACATCGATCGTCTGCGTCTTGACGATCGGTCCACCGTCGGCGGAGCTGCGATCAATTGTGAGCGTGACGGCAATCTGAACCTCCTGCGAATCACCCGAGTCGGCGACATCAACCGTGAACGCAAGCGTTGTCGTTGCGGTGACCGTGTTGGTCGTACCCGCGACGAGCACATGTTCTCCCGGCTCAGCTTTCACGTCGACGATGTTTGTTCCATGCACGCCCGTTGGGGTTCCGCCCGTTGACGCCCCACGGATCCGCTGCAGAACGAGACCCATCGACTTCTCGCTGACAAGGTCGGCGCTTGCAACAAAGTGCGACTCCGGCACGTTCACGCCGCTGACACCGTCGCGCTGAAGCTGCGCGATCGCCGGCCCCTTGAAGAGGTCGTCCCACACAACGTCGCTCGCGAGGAGCCGTTCGGCTTCGGTCGCAAGCAGTGTCGAGTCGGTCGAGGTCTGATTCTTCGCCGTGCTCTGGAACGTGTCGGCCAACCCGTTCGTTCCGCTCACGCGCAGTTCAAGCGCCTCGATCAGGTGCATGTTCACGTCACGGAGACGGCCTGGCGGATTGACGTGCTCCGCCGCCAAGACGTTCTGCTGTTCTGCCTGCGCAACGCCGCGAAGCTTCGACTCAATTTGGGTCACCGAGAGCCCTGGCGTCGTGAGAATGCTCGCGACGGACTTGCCGTTTGTTCCTGACTGGCTCGCGATCGCACTGACCTTGGTCATGTAGTGCGCATAGGCGTCGTGGCGCGACTGGCTCGCACATGACTGAACGAGCAGGCCGAAGAGCAGCACCAGGAAGACGACGAACACGACCATCAGCACGAGACGCAGCAACGGCGCGCCCCCGCGGGGTGGGCCGGCCGGGCGCCGACGCGGCCTGCCGGGCTGACCTGATTGGCGACGCGGCAGACGGACACGCGACCCCGACGACTCAGTGGTCGCGGGTTCGTCCTCGAAGAAGTCGAACTGGATGTCGTCGTCGTCGATATCCATACGGCGCTTGAGAGCCTACCGCCTTTTGCCTGCTCGCAAAGGAGTTCACGTGCGGGCGAAGTAGAAACAGGCAGCGTGTCTTCGTCTGCGCTTGCGCATGAACTCATCCTCGGCCGGTACCGGGCGCTGCGTCCCCTCGGGTCGGGAGGGATGGGCCACGTCTGGTTAGCCCGCGACGAGAAGACCGGTCTCGACATTGCGCTGAAGATGGTCGCGCGCGAAGGCAAAGCCGGTGCGCGCGCCGAACGCGAGGCCCGCGCTGCCGCTGCGCTCCGCCATCCGCGCTGCCAACGGGTGTTCTCGCTCTCCCGCGATCCGAGCCACGTCTACATCGCCTACGAGTACATCCCGGGTCGCACGATGCGCGAGGCGATGCAAGCGGGCGAGCTTGACGATCGCGGCGCGGTCGAGGTCGCGTGCCAGCTGCTCGAGGCGCTTGCGCACGCACACGGGCGCGGCATCATCCACCGCGACGTGAAGCCTGCCAACGTCTTGCTCGCCGAGAGCAACACAATTGACGCACGCCTCCTCGATTTTGGCCTCGCCCAAATGGCGGAGTTCGACACGCTCACCGCGGTCGGCGATGTCCCCGGAACACTCGCCTACGTCTCACCCGAGCGGCTCCGCGGCGACAACGCCACGGCCGCCGCCGATATCTGGGCTGTCGGGGTGATGCTCTGGGAGTCGCTTGCTGGTCGGCATCCGTTCCGCGATACCGGCACGGCGGAAACATCGCGTCGCATTCGCTCTGGCGCGCCGCCGCTCGAAGACATGCGACCAGATCTCCCTGAGGCGTTGCGGGCTGCGATCGGCAGCGCGTTGCACCTGAGCCCCGAGCGGCGCCCCGATGCAAAGACACTGGCCGACGAGCTACGCAACCTGCCACGCCGTCGCAAAGGCCCTGCGGCCGCACCAAAGAGCGTGCGACCCTCGGCAGCCGTTGATCTCTCGGCGATGACGCTTGTTGGCCGTGCTGCGCCTGCAGCGCTCGCGGCGCTGTGGGCCGGGTGGGTGACCTCGACCCTCGCGTTCTTCCCAGCCGGCTGGCCTGCCGGCCTTGCCGCCGCGACCGCGGCCCTCGCCTTTACGCGACCACGCGCCGGACTCGCTGCGGCGCTCGCGATCGCATTCTTCCCGCTCGCGAACATCTCGCTCGGCCTCGCAGGGGCGTACGCAATCTTCGCCGCGGCATGGCTCGCTCTCTTCTGGCGCTCACCGAAGCTCGGGCTTGCCTTCCTAGCCGGGCCGCTGCTCGCCACGGTCGGGCTGCTGCCCCTCGCGCCAATCGCGGCACAGATCGTCCCGGGCCGCGCGCGGAAAGCCGCGACGGCCGCCCTCGCCATCCTCAGCGCCGTTGCCGTCGCCGGCTACCAGCACAGCACCCTGCCCTTCACGCACGACCCTGCGCCACTTGGGCTTGGCATCGCCGGCAGCAACCGGCCCGGTGCCGTCGCATCGGCCCTCTGGCAGTTCCTCACAGCGCACCCGGCGCTGATCGCGGAAACCGCAATCCTCGCCGCGGCCGCGGCTGCCTTGCCGCTCCTCCGCCGCAAGGGGCCATGGCCCGCCGTCTTCTACGGTGCCAGCCTGCTTGGCACGACCGTGTTGTTTGCCCCCGAAGCCGCCGCACTCCCGCTGATCGCTGCCGCCTGGGTCAGCGCGGCTGGGCTTGCATTGGAGCGGCTCCGGACACCCTCACCTCTACACTGAGCAAAGCCAAAACGGCGTCTAAATCGCCTGGCCCAAGCTCCCCTGGTGGTTACCCATGAGCGTTCTCCGATCCCTCGAATCCAAAATCGAATCCCTCTTCGAAGGGGTGTTTGGCCGTGCGTTCCGTGGCAGCGTCCAGCCGGTTGAGCTTGCCCGCAAGCTCGTCAAAGAGATGGACGACCACAAGACCGTCAGCGTCTCGCGGGTGTACGTGCCAAACGAGTACACTCTCTATCTCTCCAAGGCGGATCGCGAACAGTTTTCGGGGTACGAGAACTCGCTGCGCGGCGAGCTGACCGACTATCTCTCCGAGCACGCCCGTCGTGAGCGGTACGTCCTGCCAGGCCCGCCCGAGGTGAAGCTCGAAACGGACGATGAGCTCGAGCTCGGCGTCTTTGGCATCGCAACGCGCCTCGTCCAGCCACCCAAGGACGATCAGCCCGCTTCAACAGCGCCGCCCGTTTCGGCTGCCATTAGCGAAACGATGATCTACAAGCCGCCGCCACTACCCGAGCCGGTCGTCGAGGCTCCGGCTCTCGCGGTCGTCGAGACGCCAATGGTCGAACGTCTCGTGCTTGCGTTCGCTGGTACCAAGCGACCGGTGTCCGGATCGCGTGTCGTAGTCGGGCGGTCGAGCGACTGCGACATTCAGATTCCCGACGCGAACATCTCGCGGCGGCACGCCGAGCTTGTGAAGGAGGGCGACGAGCACTGGCTCGTCGATCTCGGTTCGACGAACGGCATCGAAACAAGCGACGGCAAGGTGCAGCGCCTGAAGCTCGACGACGGCACGCGCTTCGTTCTCGGCTCCACCGAGATCGTCGTCTCGCGGGAGCGCACAGCGACGTGATTGCCTCGGCGCAGGTCGAGACGACCCTGCTCGTCCTGAAGCTCGCGTTCCTCGTCCTGCTCTACGTCTTCATCTGGCGGATCGTGCGCTCGGCGGCACGCGACCTGCGTCTCCCACAGGAGTCGATGGTGCTCTCGCCCCAGCAGGTCGCGGCGTACCTTCCGCAGCCCACCGCCCGCGAGCTTGCGCGACTCGTCGTCGCGGCGAGTCCAGCGATCGCCGCAGGAACCTCATTTGCGATCGGCACCGCGTCGGTCTTCATTGGCCGATCCGCGAACAACGACATCGTGATCGCCTCCGACGAGTACGCCTCGGGGCGTCACGCGCGCTTCGAACCTCGACGCGACGGCGTGTACGTCGAAGACATCGGCTCGACCAACGGCACCTTCGTCAACGGCACACAGGTCACTCGAGCTCATCGCCTCGCGCCCGGAGACGTCGTTCGTGCCGGAGAGACCGACCTTCGGTTTGAGGCGTGAGGATCGGCCACCGCCACGGCGAGACCCATCCCGGCCGCAGGCGACGGAGCAACGAGGACTCCTTCGTCTGCGCACCACCGCTCTTCGCCGTAGCTGACGGAATGGGTGGCGCCCAGGCGGGCGAGGTGGCTTCGGCGCTCGCTGCTGCAACGCTCGCTGAAGGCTTCCAAACCGGGTCGGCGCAGGGGATCCAGCACGAGGGCCACATCGTTGCGCTCGTCCAAGCTGCAAACCAGCGCGTGCACGACCGGGCAACGAACGACATCTCCGCGCAAGGGATGGGAACGACGATGACCGTCGCCTACGTGCAGCCGAACGGCGGGGTAACAATCGCGCACGTCGGTGATTCGCGCGCCTACATGCTTCGCGACGACCGTCTCCACCAGCTCACCGACGATCACTCGCTCGTCGCCGAGCTCGTTCGCCGCGGCGAGCTGACGGCGGGCGAAGCCGAAGTCCACCCGCAGCGCTCCGTCATCACGCGTGCGCTCGGTACCGACGCCCACGTCGAGGTCGACTCCTTCACCGTCGCAGCCAAGGCGGGCGACCTGTTTCTGCTGTGCTCCGACGGTCTCACAACGATGGTCGGCAGCGAGACGATCCGACGGCTCTTGACCGAGAACCGCGACGACCTCCGCACCGCAGTTCGTGAGCTGATCCGAGCCGCGAACGAGAAGGGCGGCGAGGACAACATCACCGCGGTCGTGTTCGAAGTCGTCGAGGGTGACGACCCAACGGAGGAGAACGTCCTTGCCTCTGCTGCCGACGAAGACACGCTGCACGGTGAGACCCGCCTGCCCGTGCATCTGCTCGGTGATGGCGACACGATGGTCTTCCGCGCCGATGAGCTTGCGGCAGCTCTGCCGACCGAGCCTCGGGCGGGCCCACTGCAAACTGCGGTCGCCGCAATCGTCGTCCTTGGCCTTTCGGCCGTGGTCGTCGCGCTCGTCGTCTGGGGGCTTGCGCGCTGACCGAACGAAACCGAGAACTCGTCTCGCTCGTCACCGTCGGGGCCCTCACAGCAATTGGGTTCGCGAGCGTCTACATCGCCCGCTCCTCGGTTGTGTCATGGGGATCGCTCGGCTATGCCGCGTTCTTCTTCGCCCTGTACCTCGCGGCGCACATGATCGCGCGCGCAACAGTGCCAGAGGCCGACCCCGCACTGCTGCCGATGGCCGGACTTCTCACCGCAATCGGCCTCACCGAGATCTACCGCCTTGGGCCAACCGACGCGTTCAAGCAAGGCCTCTGGATCGTGATCGGCGTCGCGCTGTTTGCTGCGACGCTCATCGGCCTACGCCGCGACTACCGCATCCTCGAGTCGTACAAGTACCTCTTTGGGTTGGGTGCAATCGTGCTCCTGTTCCTGCCGAGCATCCCCGGACTTGGCACGACGGTAAACGGCGCTCGGCTCTGGGTCTCGATCGGCGGCTTCACCTTTCAGCCAGGCGAAATCGCCAAGATCTTCCTAATCATCTTCCTCGCGGGCTACCTACGCGGGAAGCGCGAGGTGCTGGCACAAGGACGACTCAAAGACCTCGGACCATTGCTTGTGATCTGGGGTGCCTGCATGCTCGTGCTCGTCGAAACGAACGACCTCGGGTCGGCGCTCCTCTACTTCGGCATCTTCCTGGCGATGGTCTACATCGCAACAGGGCGCGTCGCCTACGTGCTTAGCGGTGTCGGCCTCTTCGCAGTCGGCGGCTTCGGTGCGTACGAGAAGATCCCACACGTCCACGAGCGCGTCGTCATCTGGCTGCAGCCGTGGACGACGAAGCCCGTCTACTGCCCGCTCAATGGCCTGCCGGCCCTCCGCCAGGACTGCCAGAGCTATCAGCTCGTGAAGTCGCTGTACTCGATCGGGAACGGCGGCTTCACCGGAACCGGCCTTGGAAACGGAACGTTCTCGACGACAACCGGGACCCCGTTGATTCCGTTCGTGAACACGGACTTCATCTACTCGGCGCTCGCGCAAGAGCTCGGCCTGATCGGTGCGTCCGCCATGCTCCTCGTCTTCATGGTGTTCGTTGCTCGCGGGATGAAGATCGCGATCCAGGCAGACGACGGCTTCTCAAAACTGCTCGCCGCCGGTCTGACCTTCGGCTTCGCACTCCAGACATTCATCATTGTCGGCGGGGTCCTGCGCCTGATTCCGCTGACGGGAATTACGTTGCCGTTTGTCTCGTACGGCGGCTCGTCAGTGGTCACAAACTTCGTTCTGCTCGCAGGGCTGCTGCTCGTCTCCAACCGCGCGAACGCGAGGAGCTGACGTGAACCGCCAGATCTCCGCCGTGGCACTTGCGGCTCTGGTTCTGCTCGCCGCGCTGATCGTTGGCACGACGTACTGGCAGACGTGGGCCGCCAGCGGGCTTGCCACACGCCAGGACAACGAGATCCAGCGTGTTGCGCAGTTCGAGATCAAGCGCGGCCTGATCCTCGCAGCCGATGGGAAGACGGTGCTCGCCACGAACGCCTCGCAGACACTTGCCGGGCAGAGGCTCTTCTTCCGTCGCTACCCGACGCACGGCTTCGCCTCACAGACAATCGGCTACTCCACCCAGAGCCGGTCGCGCGCTGGCATCGAGCGCACCCTTAACAGCTACCTCACAGCATCCGACGCGAACCTTGGCTCGATCTTCTCCAGCCTCGGCGATCGCTTGAAAGGCACGACGGTGACAGGAAACAACGTCGTGCTCACGCTCAACGTGAAGGCGCAGAAGGTTGCCGAGTCGCTGCTGCAAGGGGTGTGTGGAGCGGCGGTCGCCTGGAACCCCCAGACGGGGGGAATCTACGCCATGGCATCGACGCCAACCTACGACCCGAACCTGATCGAGACGCCGAAGGGCTACGCCAAGATTCAAGCGACGAAGGCTCCGTGCACGCCCGCTGCGCCGCTCCTGAACCGCGCAACGCAAGGGCTCTATCCGCCAGGCTCGACGTTCAAAACGATCACCGCCGCCGCCGCGCTCGACAGCGGCACGTACACGCCCTCGTCGACGTTTATCGACCCCGGCTACTGCACCGTGTACGGCAAGAAGGTGTCGAACGCGCTCGACCAGAACGGCCCGGAGCGGTACGGCAAAGTCAGCCTCGTCACGGCGTACCAGCACTCGATCAACGCGGTCTTCTGCAACATCGGCTTGCAGCTCGGAAGTGGCGCCATTCTTTCCGAAGCGCGCAAGTTTGGCTTCTACTCGGTGCCACCACTCGAAACGCCAGGCGAAGCGCGTTCCGCGTCCGGGCTCTACGACCACGGCAAGCTCTTCACCCCAAAGAACCCTGACACCGACGTCGACGCCGGACGACTCGCGTTCGGGCAGGAACGCATGCTCGTGACGCCGCTCCAGATGGCGATGGTCGCGGGTGCGATCGCAAACGACGGCGTGATCATGAAGCCGCACCTCCTCAAAGAGGTTCTGAGTCCGGGCGGTGACACGATCGTGAAGGTCAAGCCGCAGCCGTACCGCCAGGCAACAAGCCCCGAAACGGCCTCGGCGATCAAGGACATGATGGTTGCCGTCGTGCAGGCCGGAACCGGCACCAGGGCTCAGATCCCGGGCGTCATGGTCGGCGGCAAGACGGGCACCGCCGAGACAGGCATCAACCACGTCTACGACGCCTGGTTTATCTTCTTTGCTCCTGCCGAGAACCCAACGATCGCCGGAGCGGTAGTGGTGGAGAGCCAGCTGAACGGTTTCGGTGGCTCCGTCTCCGCACCAATCGCAAAAGCGATCATGCAGGCGATCCTCCCACCTTCGTCGAACACGAATCCGTAGTCCTATGGCCAACGATCCCCACATCGACCAGCTCTTCGACCGTCGCTACCTGATCCAGAAGAAGATCGGGGCCGGCGGCATGGCCGACGTCTATCTGGCGGAAGACCAAGATCTTGGCCGCAAGGTCGCCCTCAAGCTGCTGAACGATCGGCATGCGAACGACGAACAGTTCGTCGAGCGCTTCCGTCGCGAAGCCCAAAACGCCGCGGGCCTCTCGCACCCGAACATCGTGTCGATCTTCGAGCGCGGCCAAGCCGAGGACACCTACTACATCGCGATGGAGTACCTAAGCGGTTACACGCTCAAGGAGCTAATCACCCGCAACGGACCGCCACCGATCCCGGTTGCCATCGATTACGCGCGCCAGATCCTGAGCGCGCTCGGCTTCGCCCATCGCCACGGCATCGTCCATCGCGACATCAAGCCGCACAACATCGTCGTCAGCGAGAAGGGGCACCTGAAGGTCACCGACTTTGGCATCGCGCGTTCCGGCGCCTCACAGATGACTGAGGCGGGGTCGATCGTCGGCACGGCGCAGTACCTCTCGCCCGAGCAGGCACGCGGCGGCGCAGTCGATCCACGCTCCGACCTCTACTCGCTCGGCATCGTCCTCTACGAGCTGCTGACCGGGGATGTCCCCTTCACGGGTGAGGCACCTGTCGAGATCGCGATGAAGCACCTGACGGCCATTCCGGAGCCACCCTCTTCGCGTCGCCCTGGGGTGCCACACGAGCTCGATGCCGTCGTCATGCGTGCGCTCGCGAAGGATCCCGAGCAGCGCTACGACTCAGCCGACGAGATGGACGAAGATCTCGCCCGGATCGCTCGTGGTGGCGGCGTTTCGCAGCGCACCGAGGATGCGATGACACAGGTGATGACCGCGGTCGAGCCTGGCGCCGAGACGATGATCGTCCGACCAGGCGGCGGCCCAGTGCTGCCAGCGCCGCCCACGTACCGCGCACCCGCGGGCCTCTACAACTATGCCGAACCGGCTAAGCGACGACGCCGGCGCGCCCTCTGGCCGTGGATCCTCGGCCTCGTCGGTGCGCTCCTAATCGCCGCCGCTGTCTACCTGATCTACAACCGCATCCAGGATCAGCTGAACGCAAACAAGCCGATCGCGGTCATGGACGTTGGTCTGATGCAGAAGGATCTCGCCAAGTTCAAGCTTGAGGGCCAGGGCCTGCTCGTGAAGATCACCGTTGAGCCGAGCGACACCGTTCCCGCGGGCGAAGTCGTTGAGCAGGATCCAACGCCCAACGATCGCGTCGCGCGGGGATCGACCGTCACGATCTTCGTTTCGAGCGGCAAGCCAAAGGTTCTCGTTCCTGCCGTCAAGGGCTACACGCTCGACCAGGCGGTCTCGGCACTTACGAACGCGGGACTCGTCGCGGAACCGCACGAGATCAACTCGACCGGCTCGCCGGGAACCGTGATCGCCCAGGATCCGCCCTCAGGCCAGCAGGTTGTGAAGGGCTCGAAGGTTCGTATCAACGTCTCACAGGGTCCGAAGACGGCACTCGTGCCCGATGTTGTTGGCTCCGATTACGCCACGGCGGCGGCCGCGCTGAAGAACGACGGGTTCGTCGTGATCCGCCAGGACGGCTCGTCCGACCAGCCAACCGAGAGCGTCTACGCGCAGGATCCGCCAGCCGGATCGAAGGCTGCAACCGGCTCTGGTGTGACGTTGTCGGTTTCGAGCGGCCCTGCCGTCGCCAACGTGCCTGACGTCACCGGCCTGTCGCAGACCGACGGCGTCAACCAGCTGCGCAGTGCAGGCTTCCAGCCCGCAGTCGTCTTCCAGAGCGTCACCACACCGGGCCAGAACG
Organism: uncultured Actinomycetes bacterium; assembly: GCA_903915545.1. Taxonomy (GTDB): domain Bacteria; phylum Actinomycetota; class Thermoleophilia; order Gaiellales; family Gaiellaceae; genus PALSA-600. The sequence goes on from CAIWTI010000120.1 coordinate 9,681, forward strand.
GCCTGATCCTCGCTGAGTCTCCTCCCGGCGGCACCGCGAAGCAAGGGTCGATCGTGACGATCACCGTAGGGACGTTGACGACGACGACACCGGCCACGACTCCGACGACCACTGCTGCCGTCACAACGACGCCCTCGACGACGACCACAGCGGGCTTCACACCCCTCACAACGACAAAGCCATGAGGGGTCGGCGCGTCGCCGTAATCGCGGGCGGACGGTCGAGTGAGCACGACGTCTCGATCGCCTCGGCGCGATCTGTCGTCTCGGCGCTCGAAGAGTCGGGCGCCGACGTCACCGTGGTTGAAATCGGGCGCGACGGAAGCTGGGCGATCGGCGCCGGTCGCGGTGAGCTGACGCGCGGCGATAGCGCCTCGCTCTCCTCGCTGCTCGGCAGCGACCTTGTGCGCCTACCGGGCCGCTCCGTTGCCGAGGCGCTTGCCGGGGTCGAGGTCGTCTTCCCCGTGCTGCATGGCCCGTTTGGAGAGGACGGGACCGTTCAGGGACTGCTCGAGCTCGCTGGAGTTCCCTACGTTGGTGCAGGCGTCGCTGCGTCTGCCGTCTGTATGGACAAGGATCTCTTCAAAGCGGTGTTGCGCGACTCAGGTATCCCGGTCGCCGCGAACGTGACCTTCCGGGCGGGCGAGTCGGCTGCGAACCCGTTCGGGTACCCGGTCTTCGTGAAGCCAGCACGGCTTGGCTCATCGGTCGGGATCTCGAAGGCGCACGACGACGGGGACTTCGCTGCAGCTGTCGAGCTCGCGTTTGCCCACGACGACAAGATCCTGATCGAGGAGTACGTCCCGGGGCTCGAGGTTGAGGTGTCGGTGCTCGGAAACCGGTCGCCGATCGCATCGCTTCCCGGGGAAATCGTCGTGACCGGTGCCGAGTGGTACGACTACGCGGCGAAGTACGACGAGGGTGGCATGGAGCTCGTGATTCCCGCTCGCCTGTCGGCCGAGCAGACAGCACGTGTGCAGGACCTCGCGGTGCGCGCATTCATCGCCGCCGAATGCGAGGGCATGGCACGCGCGGACATGTTCGTCCGCGACGATGGCACGGTTCTTGTGAACGAGCTGAACACGATCCCGGGCTTTACGGCCACAAGCGTGTACGCCAAGCTCTTCGCCGCATCAGGACTCCCGTACGCCGAGCTGCTCGAACGCCTCGTCGAGCTCGCGCTCGAGCGGCACGAGCGGCGCAGCAACCTGCGCTTTTAGCCGACCTCGGTGATTTTCACGACGCCCTCTGCGGGGAGCCGTGTGATCCATAGGAGGTAGTACCGTGCACGCTTCCCGCTCAGGCGAACGATGGTCGAGCGCTCAGCCGTAAAGGCCGCCGAATCCTCGGCGGAAAAGGCCGCTCGATCGTCGCTCGACCGGATGGTCGCGCTGAAGCCCGGCGTCGACGTCTCGATCGTCAGTTGTTTAAGCACCTGGCTTGATCCGGCATCGAGCACAAGGCCAACGCCAGGTTTGCCCAGACCACCGTTTGGGAACGTGTATCGAGAGGTCTGCCAAAACGTGCCGGCCTTCCCGTCAGTCGCGAGCGCGACGGTCGAGTCGTGCTCGGTCTTGTCACCGAACGGGTCGTATGCGCTGATCGCATGTACGACCGCCGAATCCGTGAGGATCACCGTCGTTCCATTGCCCGTACCGGTGCTTCCGCCCCCGGTGAACATGACCGCTGCGATCGCAGCGACCGCAGCGACGATCCCCCCGATGAGCAACACCACGGGCCAGTCGAGGTGGGACTCGCGCGGACGCGCCTCCGGTTCAGGCTGGCCGACCTCGACGTTCGCTGACTCGGGGCACGCGCGAAGCGCCTCGGCAAACGCACTCATTGACGCGAAGCGCCGCGCAGGATCCTTTGCGAGCGCACGCCCAACCACGGCCGCGAGCTCCGACGAGACCGAGGCGCGTCGCTCGCGAACATCCGGGGCAACCTCGGTCGCATGACGCACCGCGACCTCCTCAAACGATGACCCGGGGAACACCACGGCTCCGGTGAGGAGCTCGTACAAGACGGCACCAAGCGCATACACGTCAGCACGAGCGTCGACCGGCTCGCCGCGCACGTGCTCGGGCGCGAGGTAGTCACATGTTCCGAAGAGACGCGCGTCAGGCGCCCCGTCACCCGCGGCACCGAAGTCCGTGATCTTGGCTGCCCCGGAGGTATGGAGCAGCACGTTCTGTGGCTTCACGTCCCGGTGGATGACACCGCGCTCGTGCGCAACGCTCAGGCCCGCAGCAATGTCGAGCGTGATTGCGACCGCCTGTTCCGGCAGGAGGCTGCCTCGACGGCGCAGCAGCTCCCGGAGCGTCTCGCCGGGGACGAGTTCGAGCACGAGGAACTCAACGTCGCCCGCTGTGCCCCGATCGATAACGGTCACAAGGTTCGGATGGACGATCCCCGAAACCCGTCGCGCCTCGTCTCGGAACCGCGCGACCGCATCGGGATCATCGCGTAAGCGCAACTCGAGGATCTTCACTGCAACTTGCCTGCCGAGGTCGTGATCGTGGGCGCGGTAGACGCGCGCCATCCCACCCTGCCCAAGCAGCTCAAGGAGTTCGTACCGGCCCGCGAGGAACTCGCCGGCGCTCATCGCTCCCGTCTCCCGCCCGCGCTAGGCGAGCGCCGCGCCGAGCGCGTCTTCCCACACGGCGAGCGCTTCAGCAAGCTCGGCGTCGGAGATCACGAGCGGAACGAGCACCCGAATGACGTTGCTGTAGAGACCGCAGGTGAGGAGCAACAGGCCCGCAGCCGTGGCGTGTTCGACAACGCTCGCAGCGAGCTCAGGTGCTGGCTCCTTGGTGTGCGGATCGCGGACAAACTCGACGGCGAGCATCGAGCCAAGCCCGCGCACGTCACCGATCTGCGGGTAACGCTCCTGCCAGGCGTGCATGCGTGACCGCATCGTCTCGCCGATGGCCGTCGACCGCTCGAGCAGACCTTCGTCTTCGATGATGTCGAGCACCGCGAGTGCCGCGGCCTGCGCGACAGGATTTCCGACATACGTTCCACCAACAGCGCTCGGGCCAGGTGCGTCCATGATCTCGGCGGTACCGATGACGCCCGAGAGCGGCAGACCGGCAGCGATCGACTTGGCCACAGTGACGAGGTCGGCCTCGATCCCGTAGTGCTCCATTGCGAACATCTTCCCGGTGCGCCCGAAGCCGCTCTGCACCTCGTCGGCGATCAGGACGATGCCGTTGTCGTCGCACAGCTTGCGGAGGCCCTCAACAAAGGCCTTCGGGGCCGCAACAAAGCCGCCTTCGCCCTGCTGTGGCTCAAAGATGATGGCGGCGACACTCTCGACAGCAATCTGCGTGAGCAGTGCCTTTTCGAGCGCTGCAAGCGCCGCCGCGGCCGACACGCCCCGATACTCGTACGGGAACGGAACGCGGTAGACCTCGGGCGCGAAGGGCCCGAAGCCCGCTTTGTACGGGTGCGTCTTCGACGTCAGCGAGAGCGACATCATCGAGCGCCCATGGAACGCGCCCTCAAACGCGATGATCGCCTGGCGGCCCGTGTAGGCGCGGGCGAACTTGACGGCGTTCTCGACGGCCTCAGTACCGGCGTTGAAAAACGCCGACTTCGCCGTGCCGCGAACCGGTGCCAGAGCGTTCAAGCGCTCAGCGAGCGTCGCGTAGACCTCGTACGGGATGACCGTGAAGTCGGTGTGGCCAAAGTGCTCGAGCTGCTCCTGTGCCGCGGCAACAACCTTGCCGTGCGAGTGGCCGACGTTCAAGCACCCGATGCCACCGGTGAAATCGATGAAGGTGTTGCCGTCGAGGTCGGTCAGCGTCGCGCCACGTCCGTCTTCGATCACGAGCGGAAACGTGATCGCAAGCGGGGCTGCGACAGCTGCGGCGATCCGGTCAAGCACCGCCTTCGAGCGGGGTCCCGGGAGCGCTGTCTTCATTTCGATCGCACGCGTCGTTGCCATACCAACCAGCCTACCGAGCGAGCGTCGTGCGCGGGTTCGCTGCCTACGCCGCTGTCCGGCGGACGGACATGCGAGAATCGCGAGCGTGGTACTGCCCGACCGAACCATTGAGCGTCTGATCGGCGAAGGCCGGATCGTCATCGATCCGTACGACCCCGCGCTCCTGCAGCCGTCGAGCGTCGATGTTCGCGTCGACCGCTTTTTCCGGGTCTTCCGTAACAACCTCTATCCCTACATCGACGTCAAGGCCGAGCAGCCCGATCTGACGGAGCTCGTGGAGATCAACGACGAGCCGTTCATCCTGCACCCCGGAGAGTTCGTGCTTGGCTCAACGCTCGAGCGCGTGGCGCTCCCGGATGATCTCGTCGCGCGCCTTGAAGGGAAGAGCTCGCTGGGCCGACTCGGCCTGCTCATTCACTCGACCGCTGGCTTCATCGACCCGGGCTTCGACGGTCACGTCACCCTCGAACTCTCAAACGTCGCGAGCCTCCCGATCACGATCTACAACGGGATGAAGATCGGTCAGCTCTCGTTCATGCAGCTCGTTGAGCGCGCCGCGAACCCGTACGGATCGGGAGCGCTTGGCTCGAAGTACCAGGGGCAGCGCGGCCCGACGCCCAGCCGTTACTTCAAGAACTTCGAGTAGCACCCCTGAACGCCGAGAGCCCCGTTTCCGGGGCCCTCGTACCGGCCAACAGCTGGTGGTCGCCTCGAACTACGAGAGCGAGCTGATCAGCGAGTCGACCGCAGTCTTCACTTCGTTGAGCTTGGCGAGCTTCTTGGGGCCCGTCGTCGAAGCGATGCGTGCGGCGACCTTCGCATCGAAGTCGTTCAGCTTGGTGAGAATCGTCGCCTTGCGGGCGGTGCACTTGGGGTTCGGATGCGCGGCGCACCGAGCGGAAAACGTGCTGGCGCGATCCTGCAGCTGCGCGAGGCGAGCGGCGAGGCCGCCGTTGCCCGCACCAGCCTGAGCGGTAGCCGCCTGAGCCTTGCCGCCACCGGCAGCGGGCGCCGTACTCGGCGAGTCAGCAGCGAACGAAGCGGCACTGAACGCGAGCGCTGCGATCAATGTGAGTCCGGTAATGAGCTTCTTCATGGCGGCGAGCCTTTCGGTCGGAGAGGGGTGCAGCGGGCGTCACGTGCCCGGTGCGTGGTGGAAGTCTCTCTCCGGTCGGCCAGCGGCACGCAAGGCGAACGTAAGCGCAACGTAAAACGACACCGGTGGCGAAAAAGAAAGAGGGCCGCTTGTGGCGGCCCTCAATCCGGTAGACGAGCTGAGATTTCGCAGGAGCGCTTCCGGCCGATCGCTTCCCTGCCGTTATTGGCTGGGTGCATCAGCGGCGCGGTAACGCGTACTCCCCTACGCTGGCTAAGCGGTTCCCGTCAGGTTCCGGGGACGCGCTCCTACGAGCTCGTACCTCCACTGCCCGTACTGGAAGACTCCATGAACCGGACCACCTCCTTTCCGCGGTTGGAAAAAATGTAGCGACCCGACCGGAGGACATGTCGGCCGAATTTTTGAGTGACCGCTAGCCGAGCGCGGCGACGCGATCGAGCTCGACTGCGTCACGCACATGGCAGGTCAGCAGGTGGTCGTTCACGACCCCGCAGGCCTGCATTCCGGCGTAGGCCGTCGTCGGCCCAACAAAGCGAAAACCGGCCTTCTTGAGCGCCTTCGAGAGGGCCGTCGATTCGGGCGTCACCGATGGCCAACCACTCCACGACGCGGGACCAGGTCGGTCGCTGCCCGGCGCGTGCCCCCAGAAGAGCTCATGCAGCGGCGTCCCCGCCTCGCGCAACGCCAGGACACCGCGTGCGTTCTCAATCGTCGCCTCGATCTTCCCGCGATGCCGCACGATCGCCGCATCGCTCAGAAGCCGCTCGACGTCGCGGTCACCGAACTCGGCAACCACCTCGGGGTCGAAGCCCGCAAACGCAGCCCGGAAGCCCTCGCGCTTGCGCAGGATCGTCAGCCACGAGAGGCCTGACTGGAAGCCCTCAAGACACAGCCGCTCGTATACGCCACGCTCGTCGAGGACTGGCCGTCCCCACTCGTTGTCGTGGTAGGCCTGGTAGAGCGGATCGGCCGTCTCCCAACAGCGGACGGGTTCGGCCATCTAGGCGATCGAGATCTTGACGACGCCGTCCTCGACAACAACCGGGAAGACCTTCGCCGGTTGAAATGCGGGAAGCGTTAGCGCCTTGCCGGTGCGGAGATCGAACTTCGCCCCGTGGCGCGGGCAGTAAACCGCGCACTCGTCTGCGTCCCAGTCGCCCTCACACAGCGGCCCGTCGTCATGGGTGCAGCGATCCTCGATCGCGAACAGCTCGCCATCACAGTTGTAGACGCCGATTGCCTCGACGCCCGAGAACACGACCTTCACCTCACCGGGTGGCAGCTCCGAGAGCGGCCCGACAACGATCTCGCCCATCGCTAACTGATGTTGAGGCCGGCCCACTCGTCGGGCAGGTCGGTGCCCTTCGAGCGGTGGAGTGCGACCTTCATCACGCCGAGGCCGAGGATCGCGCACTTCATGCGCACGGGGGTGAGAGGAATACCGATCTCCTCGAGCAGCTCCTCCTTGGGAAGCGCTGCAAGCTCGCTGATCTTCTTGCCGCGAACACGCTCGGTAAGCATCGACGTGGCAGCCTGCGAGATCGCGCAGCCGCGACCCTCGAAGCCGACGTCGGCGACGGTCTCGCCGTCTTCTTCAAACCGAAACGAGATCGCGACCTCATCGCCACAGAGCGGATTCTGGCCCTCAGCATGCGCGTCGTTCGGATCGAGCATGCCGTGGTTGCGGGGGTTCTTGTAGTGATCGAGGATCACTTCGCGATACATCTGTTCGAACTCGGTCACGCGAACATCTCCTGGGCTCGACGGATTCCGGCGGCGAGCCGGTCGACCTCGTCGGCAGTGTTGTAGAGGTAGAAACTGGCGCGATTGGTGGAGCTAACGCCAAGCTTGCGCATCAGCGGCTGGCAGCAGTGATGCCCAGCGCGGATCGCGATCCCGTCAAGGTCGAGTACCTGCGCCACATCGTGGGGATGCACGAGCTCGCCGGATGTCGTGAAGACGTTGAAGCTGACGATTCCCGCGCGCTTGTCGGCAGGCGGGCCGTACAACTCGACTCCCGGCATCTCCCCGAGCATTCCCAGGGCATAGGCCGCGAGTCGGTGCTCGTGCGCTTCGACCGCGTCAAGGCCCACTCCCGTGAGGTAGTCGACTGCGGCGCCGAGGCCAACAGCTTCGGCCATCGGTGCAGTGCCGGCCTCGAACTTCGCAGGCAGATCGGCCCACGTCGTGTCCTGGTCGCCGACGTGACGGATCATGTGGCCGCCATAGAGGAACGGTGGCATCGCGTGCAGCAGCTCGGTGCGGCCCCAGAGGAAGCCGATCCCGCTCGGACCGACCATCTTGTGGCCCGACACCGCGATGAAGTCGGCACCCAACGTCTGGACGTCGATCGTTCGGTGGGGAGCAGCCTGCGCTGCATCGACGAAGCAGATCGCGCCATGCGCGTGGGCCCACGACGAGATGCGGGCGATGTCATTGATCGTGCCGAGCGAGTTCGACACATAACCGGCCGCGACGACCTTGACGTTCGCGTCGGTGAACCCATCGAGCGCGTCGAGGTCGAGCTCGCCGCCTTCGCCAAGCGGGATGAACGCAAAGCGCGCCCCGATGCGCTTCGCGATCGACTGCCACGGAACGAAGTTCGAGTGATGCTCGAGCTCGGTCGCGAGCACCGTGTCGCCCGGGCCGAGGTTCGCAAGCCCCCACGCGTACGCAACAAGGTTGACTGCCTCGGTGGCGTTGCGGACGAAGATGATCTCACGCTCTGTGGGTGCATTTACGAAGCCGCGCACCTTCTCGCGCGCAAGCTCAAGCGCGATCGTCGCGCGCTCGCCAAGCTCGTAGACGCCGCGGTGCACGTTCGCGTACGACGTCTCGTAGAAGTGCGTCATCGCATCGAGCACCTGCCGTGGCTTCTGGGCGCTGGCAGCCGAATCCAGGAACGCCAAAGGGCGTCCGTGGAACTCCTGCTCGAAGATCGGGAAGTCGGCGCGCAATGCGTGCGCGTCGAGCGTTGAAACCTCACTCACAGCCACACGACTACTGTACCGCCCTTATGGGGCCTGCCATCGGCGCAGGCCCGGCCCGCAGCCTCTAGATTGGAACCTATGAGCGAGTACGTGTATTCGATGTACAAGGTCAACAAGTTCTACGGGGCCGAGCGGCACATCCTGCAGGACATCACTTTGTCGTTCCTGAAGGGCGCGAAGATCGGCGTGCTGGGGCCAAACGGCGCCGGTAAGTCGACGATCCTGCGGATCATGGCGGGCCTCGAGGAGACTTCGAGCGGCGACGCGACGCTCACGCCGGGCTGCACGGTGGGCCTGCTCCTCCAGGAGCCGGAGCTTGACCCAAAGAAGAACGTGCGCGAGAACGTCGAGGACGGGGTGCGCGAGCAACGCGACCTCCTCGACCGCTTCAACGAGATCTCCGCCAAGTTCGCCGAGCCCGACGTCGACTTCGACGCGCTGCTCGCCGAGCAGGCGAAGGTGCAGGAAGAGATCGACCGTCGCGACATCTGGGCGCTCGACCAGACACTCGACCGCGCGATGGATGCGCTGCGGCTCCCCGACGGCGACCGCGACATTGAGTCGCTCTCGGGTGGTGAGCGTCGCCGCGTCGC
>CAIWTI010000121.1 GCA_903915545.1 uncultured Actinomycetes bacterium
CAAGGCCGACGCGGCGCTTGATACCGCCCGTGACATCGCGCCTGCCTTGGGATCGGTGCCGCTCTTTTCCGTCGCCTCTGCGCTCGCGTTCTCGAAGGATGGTGTGCGTAGTGATCCTGACGCGCGCGCGATTGCGGAGCGGATTCAGGATCTCGTGCAGGCCCCGGTGGTTGCGGGCCTTCACACGATCGCTGCGGCGAACCTTGAGGAGTCGGCGCCGCAGGAGGACGCGTTGATCTGCGGTGACGATGCCGACGCGAAGGCGCTTGCGATCGAGATCTCGTCGCGCGTCGTCGCTGGGTCAGCGCTCGACGCTGGGCCGCTCGCGAGCGCCCGTACGCTGGAGGGACTCACCGCGGTCATCGTCAACATGAACAAGCGCTACAAGGCTCACGCAGGCATCCGCATCACCGGCGTGCACCACGAGTGATCTCGCTTCTGCCGGTCGCGGGCTTGCCGGAGGTCGCCGCGGGTGACGACCTCGCCGCGCTGATCGCCACTCACGTGGGCCTGGAGGACGGCGACGTCGTCGTCGTTGCGCAGAAGGTTGTGTCGAAGGCAGAGGGGCGCTTCGTCCGGTTGGCCGACGTCGTGGCGTCGCCTCGCGCGATTGAGCTCGCTGCCGGGGAGGTTGACCCTCGCGAGATCGAGGTGATCCTCTCCGAGACCGAGCGGATCGTTCGGATGCGACCGCCGTTCATCGTTTCCGAGACGCGCCACGGGTTGATCTGTGGCTCAGCCGGGGTTGACCATTCGAACTCTGGCGAGGACGACGTCCTCGTGTTGCTGCCTGAAGATCCCGACTCGAGCGCCCGGGCGTTGCGCGAAGGCCTGCGTGAGCAGGGGGGCGTGAACGTTGCGGTGATCGTCGCCGACTCGTTCGGCCGACCGTTTCGGATGGGAACAACGGATGTCGCGATTGGGGTGGCGGGATTGGCGCCGATCCGTGACCTTCGTGGCACCCACGATCGTGACGGCCGTGAGCTTCGCTCGACGTTGATCGCCGTCGCGGACGAGCTTGCCTCCGCTGCCGATCTGGCACGCCGAAAGGAGAGCGGTGTGCCGGTCGTGATCGTGCGGGGCTTTCCGATCGAGGGTGACGGCTCCGCTCAGGATCTGATCATGCCCCGCGAGCGCAGCCTCTTCGACTGATCAAAGCGACCGCTCGGGACCCTCGCCAGTGCGCGAGAGCCCCGAGCGCGCAGATGCCCTAAACGACGAACTCGTCGGCGATCGAGAGAGCGTCGTCGAGGATCGCGATGCCCTCGTCGAGCTCTTCGCGCGTGATGTTCAACGGCGGGCAGACCATGACCACGTTCCAGTGGCTCATCAGGTACAGCCCCTTCGAGAGTGCGTGCTTCGCCATCGTGACCACGGGCTTCGCTGCCTCGCCGCCCCCGTTGAACGGGACGAGCGGCTCACGTGTCTCGCGGTTCTTGACAAGCTCGAGACCCCAGAAGCAGCCGAGGCCGCGTACCTCACCGATCGACGGATGCTTCTCGGCGAGCTTCGCGAGCTCGACCTTGAACACCTCGCCCATCGCAGCAGCGTTCTCGACGATCCCTTCCTCCTGGAAGGCTTCGATCGAGGCTACCGCGGAAGCACATGCGAGCGGGTGGCCCGAGTAGGTGAGGCCGCCTGCGAAGTACTGCGAGCGAACCCACTCGGCGATCGGCTCACGCACGACCATCGCGCCGAGGGGGACGTAGCCCGAGTTGATGCCCTTCGCGACGGTGAGGATGTCGGGCACGACGTCGTAGTTGTCGACCGCAAACCACTTGCCGGTGCGGCCGAAGCCAGCCATCACCTCGTCAGCGATCAGGAGGATGCCGTACTTGTCGCAGACCTCGCGAATTGACTTGAGGTAGCCGGGAGGGGGCGGGATGATCCCGTTTGTCCCCGTGACCGTTTCGAGAATCACGGCCGCAACGGTGTGCGCACCCTCGTACTGGAGCAGCTCTTCGAGGTGAGGCCCACCCGAGCAGACGGGGCACGGATCGGGATGACCTGCAGGACAGCGATACGTGTACGGGTCGAGGATCCGCACAACACCAGGGATGCCCGGCTCTGCCGGCCAGCGGCGCGGGTCGCCTGTGAGCGTGATCGCCCCAGCAGTCGCACCGTGGTAGCTGCGGTAGCGCGCGATGACCTTATGGCGTCCGGTGTACCAACGTGCGAGTTTGATCGCGTTCTCGTTGGCTTCAGCGCCGCCGTTTGTGAAGAACGACATCGAGAGATCACCTGGGGTGACCTCGGATAGGAGCTTGCCAAGCCGTGAGCGTGATTCGGTCGCCATCGGCGGCCCGATCGTGCAGAGCTGCTCTGCCTGGCGCTTGATGGCGTCAACGACTTTGGGATGGCCGTAGCCGATCGAAACGTTGACGAGCTGTGATGCGAAGTCGAGGTAGCGCTTGCCGTCGTAATCCCAGAAATAGCGCCCTTCGGCGCCCGCAACTGCAATGGGGTTGATCGCGTCTTGCACCGACCAGGAATAGAGGACGTGACGCTTTGCGTCCTCGACGATCTGGCGGCCCAGCTCTGAGTTGGTCTCGATAGTGGCCATCGTCCGATAGTAGCGGCCCGAGTGGAAAAGGAAAACCTATAGACGATCTACAATAAGTCGTACGGTTCCATTAGAAGTGAAACCGAGACGTTCGAGGATCGGTCCCGACATCGGCCCGGCAGCGACGATCAGCCGCGGCGTCCCGCGTCGGACGGCCTCGGCCCAACGCGCATTCACGAGCGCGGTGTAGACGCCGTGCCCGCGCGCGTCGGGCAACGTGGCGCCGCCGAGTAGCAGCCCGCCTTCAGGCGTGAACACGCCGCGCCCGAAGCCGACGGGTCGATTGTCGAGGTAGGCGACGTAATGCTCGTCTGTCCCGTCGTGCTTGAGGCGCTCCCATGCGGCATCGCCGCGCGCGACGCGCTCGGCCGTCTCCGCAGGGGTATTCCCAAACGCTTCGCTCTCGAGGGCGAGAGCCGCCACCAGCTCGTCGCGCGTGGTGACGCGGCGCACCTCAAGATCGGAGGAGCTGGCGGGCGGGCGGTCGAGCACGAGCAGCGTGAGGTTGGGGTCGTCGTCGAGCGTCAGGCCACAGGCGAGCAAGCGATGCTCAAGGTCAGGTGGTGACGACGACGGGCCAACCCACCACGTCACCTTCGTCAGCCCCCGCTCGCGGAGCAGCCCGCGCACGTCATCGACCGCTTTGGCGACCGTCTCGACCGCGAGTCGGATCGACTCGACCGCAGCACTCTTGCCGAACGTGACGAAGTCGAAGCCGACTCCCGCGATGATTGCCGTCTGCCCGTCGTCGGGCAGCCAGCGGCCGGGACTTTCCGCGATACGGGTGGCGTCTTCAGGCATCCGCCTGCAGGCTAGGCGCTCCACCAACGGTTGGCTAGCGCGCAACCCCGATTGCGCCTGCTGGCTGAGAGCAATTGTCTACGCTCTCGCGGTACCCGCCAGGAGGACGAAGAGACAATGACCGCGACGCTCGACACGAACACCGCTGTGAAGCCGATCCACCATTGGATTGGCGGCGAGATCTACAAGGGCCAGTCGGGCCGTTCCGGCGCGGTCTACAACCCGGCAACGGGGCAGCAGACGGGGGCGGTCGACTTCGCGACGATCGAGGAGATCGATCGCGCGGTGCAGACCGCAAAGGCCGCGTCCGTTGCATGGCGCGCAACATCCCTCGGTCGCCGTGCCGAGCTGTTCTTCAAGATTCGCGAGCTCTTCCACGCCCACCGTGAGGACATCGCAAAGCTTCTGACGGCCGAGCACGGCAAGGTGCTCTCTGACGCGATGGGCGAGGTGACGCGCGGCCTTGAGGTGATCGAGTTCTGCTGCGGCCTCCCGAGCCTGCTCAAGGGCGGCATGTCCGAGCAGGTTTCGAACGGTGTGGACGTCTACTCGCTGCGCCAGCCGCTTGGGGTGGTTGCGGGGATCACTCCGTTCAACTTCCCGGCGATGGTTCCGATGTGGATGTGGGCGCCGGCGCTTGCGACGGGCAACACGTTCGTGCTCAAGCCGTCCGAGAAGGATCCGTCCGCATCGGTCTTCACCGCTGAGCTCCTGAAGGAGGCCGGTGTCCCGGATGGCGTCTTCAACGTCATCCATGGCGACAAGGTCGCGGTTGACGCGCTGCTTGAGCATCCTGACATCGCGGCTGTCTCGTTCGTCGGCTCGACGCCGATCGCGAAGTACGTCTACGAGACGGCGACGAGCCGCGGCAAGCGCTGCCAGGCACTTGGCGGTGCCAAGAACCACATGATTGTCCTCCCCGACGCCGATATCGACATGGCTGCTGACGCTGCGATTTCGGCGGCGTACGGCTCGGCCGGTGAGCGGTGCATGGCGGTCTCGATGGTCGTGGCTGTCGGTGGAGTTGCGGATGAGCTCGTTAGGGCGATCAAGGCCCGCATTCCTGGCGTGAAGGTCGGGAACGGGATGGATCCCACCTCGGAGATGGGCCCGCTCGTCACACGCGAGCATCGCGACAAGGTCGCCTCGTACGTCGAGCGTGCGAGTGGCGAAGGCGCAACGGTTGTCGTCGACGGTCGCGAGAACGCGCCTGAGGGCGACGGCTTCTTCCTCGCCCCGTCGTTGATCGATCACGTGAAGCCGGGTATGGCGAACTACGACGACGAGATCTTCGGGCCGGTGCTCGGGGTGACGCGCGTTGACACGTACGAGCAGGCGGTCGGTCTCGTCAACAGCAACCCGTTCGGCAATGGTGTCGCGATCTTCACGCGCGATGGTGGTGCCGCGCGCCAGTTCCAGTTCGACATCCTCGCGGGCATGGTCGGGATCAATGTGCCGATCCCTGTCCCGGTTGCGTACTACTCCTTCGGCGGCTGGAAGGCGAGCCTGTTCGGCGACCGCCACATTTACGGGCCCGAGGGGATCGACTTCTACACGCGCAGCAAGGTCGTCACCTCGCGGTGGCCCGACCCGGCCACGTCGAAGATCGATCTCGGCTTCCCACAGACGCGGTAACAGCCCTAGGACGCGTGGAGGAGCGGTGGCGGATCGTCGAAGCCGCCGCTCCCTTCACCGTCGTCGAGCAGGCGGGCCAAGCTCCAGATGCGAGGCGTCCCGATCGGGAGGCGGCAGACCGTTGCGGGCACCCCGGCGCGTCGCTCGGTGAACGCGTCGCCCTTCTCAAGCCCGAGGTAGCGTCGCGCGATCGCGTGTCGCGTCGCTCCGACACCGCCGATGCGCAGCTCGGCTGCACCGCGAAACTCGACACCGCGAAACGGTGGAACGGTCTCGAAGACGACGAGTGAGCAGTGCGGGTCGCGCCCGAGGTGTTTGAGCTTGACGTCGCCCTTGGCGATCACAACTTCGACCGCGTCGCCTGCGAAGTGAAACCACACCGGTGACGCGAGTGGTGTGCCATCCGCGCGCAGCGTGGTGAGCACCGCCGGGGCAGGAGCTGCGAGCAGGTCGCTGAGATCGTTGAGTGTGAGGTTGCCCATTGTTGTCCTTCGGTTTCCGCGCTCCGCCGTTCGTCGGCGCTCGGCCAGAGTGCGCACGGTACCGTGACGGCCGGATCGGCCCGCTCGGGGGACTTGGGGTCGATCAGAGCCGTTTCGGCTGAGGTTCAAGATTTGGGAGACCACAACGCATGAAGATCGTCATCGCAGGAGGAGCGGGGTACATCGGGCGCGCACTTGTCGGCTCGCTCGTTGGTGACGGTCACGAGGTCGTTGTTCTCAGTCGCCGGCCAGAGACCGTGCGCGAACTTCCCGCGCGTGTCGTTTCCTGGGATGCGGCGTTCGCTGAGGTCGATGGAGCGGGCGCTGTTGTGAATGTCGCAGGCGTGCCGATTGGCGGACCGCTCTGGACGCGGCGCCGCAAGGAAGCGATTCTCGCGAGCCGCGTTGACACGACGCACTCGCTCGTCGAGGCGGTCAAGGCCGCCCGGCGCCCACCCGACGTGTTTGTCTCAGCCTCGGGTATCGACTTTGCCGGAAACAGTGGCGACAGCCTTGTTGATGAGACGACGCCGTTTGGTGCGACGTTCCTCGCGCGCGTCTGCAGCGCGTGGGAGGCAGCTGCGGTGGAGTCGCCGGTGCGCAACGTGCAGGTGCGAACGTCGCTCGTCGTTGGCCCGGGCGCGCAGGCGATCAAGTTGATGGCGTTGCCGTTTCGCCTCTTTGCAGGTGGCCCGCTCGGCAACGGCCAACAGTGGTTTCCGTGGGTCGACCTCGACGATTTGGTGCGGGTGTATCGCGCCGCGATCGATGACAGTTCGCTCGATGGCCCGGTCAATGCGGTCTCTCCGGGCCTTCTCCGCCAACGTGAGGCCGCCAAGGTTTTCGGTGCGGTGCTCCATCGCCCGTCGCTTCTACCGACACCCGCGATCGCACTGCGACTGCTGCTCGGCGAGCAGGCCGACCTGCTGCTTCACGGCCAGCGTGCGCTGACCGTGAAGCTCGATGAAGGTCTCTTCCGTGTGCGCGACCTGCGCGCCTCGCTCGTCCGCGCGCTCTAGCGGTGCAGCTGCTCGCCGAACTTCGCCCGTGAGATGAAGGTGCCGACGCCTGGCGTTGCGACGAAGGTGTCGTTCTCGACGAGAACGTTTCCGCGCAGCAACACGGTGTCGGGCGACCCGGTGACGGTCGTCCCTTCGAAGAGGTTGTAGTCGGTCTTTGAGTGCTGCGTCGACGCGCTGATCGTCACCTGCTTCTCGGGATCGAAGATCACGATGTCTGCGTCAGAGCCAACCGCAAGCGTGCCCTTGCGCGGGTAGAGACCGAAGAGCTTCGCCGGGTTCGTCGCAAGCAGCTCGACCATCCGGTTGAGCGTGATCTTGCCGGTGCGAACGCCGAACTCGTGGATCATCTGCAGGCGGTTCTCGATGCCGGGGCCGCCGTTCGGAATCTTCGAGAAGTCGTCTGCGCCGAGGGACTTCTGCGTGTCCCACCGGAAGGCGCAGTGGTCGGTCGAGATTGCAGACAGAACGTTCGTGCGGACGGCATCCCAGAGGACGTCCTGGTTTGCCTTCGCACGGGGCGGCGGGGTGTAGACGTATTTCGCGCCTTCGAAGTTGGGACGCTCGAGGAATGTCTCGTCGATGAAGAAGTACTGGGTGCAGGTCTCGCCCCACACGTTCCATCCCTTGTCTCGCGCGATGGCGATCGGTTCGACCGACTCCTTGCACGAGACGTGTACGACGTAGAGCGGCGCACCAGCGACGTGTGCCAGCTGGATCGCGCGGTTCGTCGCCTCGCCCTCGGTCTCGGGCGGTCGGGTGCGTGCGTGGAAGACGGGCGCGGTGTTACCCGCTGCCAGCGCCTTCTTCACGAGCACGTCGATCGCGTCGCCGTTTTCGGCATGCACCATCACGAGTGCGCCGGTGGCGGCCGCGACCTCCATCGTCTTGAAGAGCGTCTCGTCGTCGACCATCAGTGCGCCCTTGTAGGCCATGAAGAGCTTGTAGGACGTCACGCCTTGCTCGGGCAGCGTCGCGAGCTCGTCGAGAGCACCCGGGGCGGAGAGGTCGGTGACGGCAATGTGGTAGCCCATGTCGATTGCCTGCTTGCCTGCGGCCTTCTCGCGCCACATCGCGAGTGACTCGGCAAAGGTCAGGCCTTGCGGCTGGATACAGAAGTCGACGTGGCAGGTTGTCCCACCGAAGGCTGCGGCGATCTGGCCCGACTCGACATCGTCGATCGTCGTCGTGCCACCAAACGGCATGTCGAGGTGCGTGTGCGGATCGATGCAGCCGGGCAGCACGTACTTGCCGTGCGCGTCGATCACCTTGTCAGCCGCGATGTCGAGGGAGGCACCGATGAGCGTGATCGTCTCGCCTTCGATCAGGATGTCGGCGATGTAATCGTCGGCCGCGGTGACAATCCGGCCGCCCTTGATCAGAACGGACATGGGGCTCCTCCTCGGGGCTTGTGGGTTCGACCCGCAAATCGTAGTTCCGCGTTCGGAGCTGCGAAGGGTCGGGGGAAAACAACCGGCGGTGGAGCCCGTAGGCCCCACCGCCGGCGCGTGCGGTGCTACTTGCCGCCTGCGGTGAGGGCGACCGTGGCAGGCGTCCAGCTTGCGCCAACGACGTCAGTCCCTGCTGCCTTCAGGTTTGCAACGGCCTTCGCGGCCAGGTCGGTGCGGTAGGCAGCCGACGGGGCCTTGGCGATCACGCCGAACTGCTGCGCGATGCCTGCCGTGCGGGTGAACGCTGCCTTGTCCATGACGCCAACGCCTGCTGCGCCGGCGGGCCAAACGAGCTTGTTGATCTCGTTCATCATCCAGGTCTGGTGACCCTTCGGCAGGGTCGGGCCTTCCTGGAGCGTCATCGCGACGCAGTCAGCCGCATGGTCGCGGCAGTAGATCCAGCCCTTGAGCGATGCCTCGATGAACTTGACGGCGATCGCCTGGTTCGCGGCGCTCTTCAGCCACGAGCCGGTCGAGAACAGGCCGTCTTCGAGCATGCCGGTGCCAACGTCCTGCATCTTCAGGACGTTGAGGTCGGCGAGCGTGTAGAGCTTGCC
>CAIWTI010000122.1 GCA_903915545.1 uncultured Actinomycetes bacterium
CGCACGGCAACCCGCCTCTACGGCTCGCCCGCGCGTCGTGTTCTTGCGCCAGTGGCAGACCGGTTTGCAGCGTTCGGGCTCCGTCGTGCTGCAGGTGTCCGAACCGTGTCGGCCTACACGTCGGGTCTCTTGCGCGAGCTCGGCGTCGAGCCCGCTGCCGAATTTGCGGCTTTCATGGATCTCGAGCTCTTCCTCGATCGTCCCCCGGCGCCGCTTCCCGCTGAGCCGCGAGCGCTCTTTGTTGGGGTTCTCGAGCTCTACAAGAACATCGATGGCTTGGCCGAGGTGTGGCGACGCGTCGCCCGAGCAGTCCCGACGGCCACGCTGCGCATCGTGGGCCGCGGGTCACAGCGCGAGATCGTCGAGCAGCTTGTTGCGGAGTCCGACGGACGCGTCGTCTGGGATGAACGGCTGACGCAGGCCGAGGTTGCTCGGGCCCTCGACGCTGCGACGTGTCTTGTATTGCCATCGCGCTCGGAAGGCATGGGCAGGGTGTTGATCGAGGCGTTCGCGCGGGCCCGTCCCGTTGTCGCGATGCGCGTTGGTGGCATCCGTGACGTCGTGACCGACGATGTCAGCGGACTCCTGCGTGGGAACGATGGAGAACTCGCCGAGGCGCTGTCCGCCGTACTCTCTGACGCGCAGCTCGCCCAGCGACTTGCTGATGGTGCTCACGCCGCGATTGGTGGCTGGATCGCTTCGCCCGAGGAATTCGCAGACCGTCTTTTCGACCTCGTCAAGCCGTACACTGGAGACGTATGACCGCGCAGCAAGCCAAGCAGATCGTCAAGAACGCGCTCTATCGCACGATTGGCGAGAGTTCCTCCCTCCTTGGTCTCGGCCCCAACGGCGACACCACATTGCGGGTGCTGATGTACCACAAGGTCAACGACATTCCGGACAATCCGACGACCGTTCCGGTCGGGCGATTCGACGAGCAGCTCGCGCAGGTGAAGGAGCTCGGCTACACGGTTGTCGGTCTCGACGCCGTCCTTGACTACTACGCGCTCGGCACGCCGTTGCCGGAAAAGGCGGTACTGATCACGTTCGACGACGG
The DNA here is from genome assembly GCA_903915545.1 of uncultured Actinomycetes bacterium. Classification (GTDB taxonomy): domain Bacteria; phylum Actinomycetota; class Thermoleophilia; order Gaiellales; family Gaiellaceae; genus PALSA-600. The sequence goes on from CAIWTI010000122.1 coordinate 1,058, forward strand.
CTACCGCGACACGCTCGAAAACGCGATGCCGGTGCTCCAGAAGTACGGCTTCCCAGCGGTCATCTTCGTCCCCGTTGCCTACATGGATGATGAGACACCGTTGCCGCACGAACTTCGCCTCTCGGAGCGTGGCGTGCGGAACCCGACGCTCGACTGGGGGCTCGTGCGCGAGCTCGACGCCGGTGGAGTGCGCGTGGAGTCGCACGGCATCGGCCACCGGCCGCTCGCCGAAGTAGCACTCGACGAGGCAGTTCGCGAAATCGCGGTGTCGAAGCTGAAGCTTGAGGAGAAGCTTCAGCGGCCCGTGCGCGCGTACGCCTACGTCAAGGGCTCCGAAGCGCACTTCCATCCCGTGCACGAGAGCTTGCTGCTCCAAGCGGGCTACGAGGTCGCGTTCACGTCGATCTCGCGCGCGAACGGTCCTGGCGCGAACCCCTTCCGCATCGGCCGCTACAACGTCGAGCCGTACCCGTCGCGCACGTTCGAACTCGTGCTCTCGGGGGCGTGCGATCTGATCGCGCTCAAAGACACGGTCGCCGGTACGCACGCACGGCGCGTCTTCAACCAGGCTCTCGGCACCGCGACACGGTGAAGATCGTCGAGTACGACCCGTCGCGACGGGGCGAGCTCGCAGATCTACTGGCCCGGGTCTGGGGAGGTTCTCCCGACGAGGAGACGCTCGCGTGGTTTTACGAGCGCTCACCGCTCCGCCCAGCCTCCGTGCTGCTTGCGGAGGAAGACGGGAAGGTCATCGGCACCGTGGGCTTCGTCTTCGCGCTCGCCGAGCTTGACGGGCGCGAGCAGGAGATCGCTGTCGCCGTCAACCTCGCAACCGACCCAGGGTACGAGCGGCGCGGCATCTTCCGGAAGTTGCAGGCTGCGAACGAGGAACGCGTCGCGGCGCTCGGCATCGAGCTCGTCTTCACCGTTCCGAACGCCGCATCGACGCCCGTCCTGGTTGAGGCGCTCGGTTGGGAGCGGCTCGCGCCGGTCCGCGTTTGGGCGCGACCGGGCGCTCTACGGCACTCAGCGCGTGCGGTGGTTTCGCGATTCGCTGAGCATCCCGCACCTCCCGCGGGACAGGGCGGAAGGATCGTTCGCGACGCCGCATGGTTGAACTGGCGCTTCGCAGACGCACCTCGCACGTACACGCTTGTGGAACACGACACGGGGTACGGCGTCGCTGGCTCGCGCGGCTCGCTCGGGTTTGTCGCCGCGGCGACCGCCGACACACTCCGCGACACGATCCGCGCGACTCGCGGGGGCGTGCTTGCGGCCGCTCCGCCTCCGTGGGATCGAGGCCGGTACGCGGCCGCCGGCTTCCTGCCTACCACGCGTCGCTTTACCGTCCTCGGCAAAAGTATTGGTGGGGCACCACTCGCCGCACCCCACTTCGAACTGGGAGATCTCGACTTCCTATGAGTGCCAGCAAGCTCATCTTTGTCACCCAGCAAGTCGACCCCGAACATCCGGTGCTTGCGGCCACCGTCCCAAAGCTGCGTGCGCTTGCCGAGCGCTTTGACGAAGTCGTCGTGCTTGCCGATCGCGCCGTTCCGGGCGTTCTCCCGGCGAACTGTCGCGTACGAACGTACGGGTCGGGTTCGCGCATCGGCCGGGGTGGGCGGTACACGGCAGCGCTCGCGCTTGAGCTCCGCGACCGACCGGCAGGCGTTCTCGTCCACATGACGCCGCTCCAAGCGATTCTCGCGGCGCCTCTGACACGCGCGCGGCGCGTTCCACTCCTCCTGTGGTTCACGCACTGGAAGCCGTCACGCACGCTTACAGCGGCTGAGCGGCTCGTTGACACGATCCTGACCGTCGATCGGCGATCGTTTCCGCTCACCTCTCCAAAGGTGCGCCCGATCGGGCATGGCATCGACCTTTCGTCGTTCCCGTGCAGTCGACGTGAGCCAGGCGAGCGGCTCCAAGTGCTTGCCCTTGGGCGGACGTCGCCGGCAAAAGGGCTTGAGACGATCGTGCGTGCAGCAGCACTCGCCGACGTCGATCTTGAGCTTCGCGGGCCGTCGCTCACCGACGAGGAACGCGCAGAGCGCGCACGACTTACTGCTCTTGGAGCAAGATTCGACGAGCCGGTGCCGTATTCGGAGGTACCGGAACTGCTGCTTGGGAAGGATGTGTTCGTGAACAACATGCGAGAAGGTGCACTCGACAAGGTCGTCTACGAGGCTGCGGCGACCTGCATGCCCGTGCTCGCATCGAACAGCGGCTTCGATGACATCCTCCCCACGACGCTTCGCTTTCCACGCGAAGATGTCGAGATGCTTGCTGCGCGCCTCCGTGAGTTGAAGGGCTCCGATCGCAACGCCCTTGGTCGCTCGCTCCGCGATGCCGTGGAAGCGCGACACTCGCTCGACCACTGGGCCGACGAGGTTGTTGCGGCGGTGGCGGCATGATCGTCCTCCACGTGCAAAAGGTCTCCGGCATCTCCGGCTCGGAGGCCCACCTCCTTCAGCTCCTTCCCGACCTGAAGCGTCGCGGCTGGGATATCCGGTTCCTGATGCTCCACGAGCACGAGGCGGGTGCCTGGGAGTTCGCGCGTGAGCTTGAAGCGGGCGGGGTGCCGGTCGACGATGTCTCGATGCGGACGGACGTCGATCCCTCGACGTTCTTCAAGGTGCTGACCTACCTCCTCGAGACACGGCCGACGATCCTGCACACGCATCTCGTACACGCCGACGCGTACCTGCAGACCGCAGGGCTGCTCGCCGGGATTCCGATTCGCCTCTCGACAAAGCACGGCTTCAACGAGTTCCGCGAGGGACGGGTGTTCGCGCTCGGCGACCGGACAATCGGCGCGCTGGCGCACCGACAGATCGCGATCTCGCGTGGCCTGGCTCGCTACCTCGCGATGACCGAGGGGTTCTCGGAGCCCGACTTCGAGATCGTCCATTACGGCATCCAGGCGGGCAACGAGCCGCAGCCGTACACCGGCGATGTTCCCCGGTTCCTCTGCATTGGCCGCCTGATTCCGATCAAGGGTCACGTCGTGCTGCTTCGCGCCTTCCGCAAGGTGCTCAACGAAGTTCCGAACGCAACGCTCGAGATTGCAGGCCGCGGCGTTCTTGAGCACGGGCTCAAAGATTTGGCGCGCGAACTTGACCTCCAGGATTCGGTCAAGTTCCTTGGCCACGTAACGCCCGTTCAGTCAGCGATCGAGCAGTCGCTTGCCGTCGTTGTCCCGTCGCTTGGCGAAGGGTTCGGGATGGTCGCGCTCGAAGCGATGGAGCGTGCACGTCCGGTGATCGCTGCGGCGATCGGTGGATTGGAAGACATCGTCCGTGAGGGTGAAACAGGCTTGCTCGTTCCCCCAGGTGAGTCTGATCCGCTCGCTCAGGCGATGATCACGCTCGCGAAGGATCCGGCCCGTGCCGCGGCGATGGGTGTTGCCGCACGTGCTCGGGCGATTGAGCGCTTCCCCGAGGATCGGTGCACCGAACGCACCGAAGAGGTGTATCGCTACTGGCTCGACGCGCGTCTGAACGGACGCGTGCGCGGCGCTCTCGACAGCGCCGCGACTGCGAGCAGCGCGAGCACCCAGTCCCACGACACGCGATAGCGCGTCGTCCCCGCAAAGACCCAGGCCTCTGCCGTCTCGAACACGAGGAAGAGCAGGCTGAGGATGCGCACCGGGAGTGGGACGATGAAGAGCCCGGCGATCGCTAGGAGATAGAGCGGCACCATGTACACCGGCTCGATCCAGGTGCGGATCGTGTCGAGCGATCCGCCAGTGCCGTTTCGGCCCTGCTCAAGTCCGACCCGTGGGTCCCAGATCATCTTGGTCGCCTGAACCATCAGCTTCGCCTTCTCCCCCGGGTGATGGCGCCAGAAGGTGAAGACGAGGTTCGTGTAGGACGACTGCTGAGCGCACTCGTTGACGGCGACCTTCTTGCCTGTTTGGGCGTACGTCGTTCCCGTCTCCTGGGGTGTCGGCGGTCGACCGGGGAGATCCGGGACATCGTCGATCCACTTGCCCGCCGCGAGGGTTGAGTAGGTGTTGATGTTGTTCGCCTTCCAAAGCGCCCGCGCGTCGGTCGTCAGCGCGAAGCAGCCCACCTCGACCTTGTTCCGAATCACCCACGGTGCGAGCGCGACTGCTGCGAGCACGGGTACGAGCACGGCGGCTCGCCACGACGTGCCGCGCCAGAGGAGGTACACGGCGAGCACGATCGGGAAGACGATCAGTCGGGAGTTCGAAAGGATCGCGACACCTGAGAGGAGGCCGAGGAGCGCGGCGCGGCGGCGGGTGATGGTGCCTTGCGCTGCGATCAGGAACATCCCTACCCCGAGTGGCTGATCGAGGATCTCGCGGTTCGCATGGACGTCGTGCCACAGGAGGTACGGCTCCCAGGTGGCAATCACGGCGGCAGCGATTCCGGCACGGAGCGAGACGGTACGGCGGCCAAGCTCGCACACGAGAATCGCCGTCAGGCAGGCAACGGCTACTTGGGCGGTACCGAGGCTCCACCAGTGACGTCCCGCGATCCAGTAGATGCAGATCATGAACCACCCGTACAGCGGCTGGGTCGAGGCCGACGGTTCGCCTGGGACGTATCCGAACGTCCCGCTCGCGATGAACTGGCGGGCGAGGAGGTCGGACTTCTCGACGTAGGCGGCGAGCATCGAACCCCGCTCGTGCAGCAGCACGAGGAACCGTGGAACGACAGCGGCAGCCGCCACCAGGATGAATGCGCGGCGTCGGGTCACGCGGTCGCTCCGAGATCGACATAGCGACGCTGCCAGAGCTCAAGCGAGGCCAGGCACCAGATGCGATGGCCGTGGTCGGCCGTCCCGCTCGCGTGATCGGCAAGCAGGCGCTCAAGCTCCGGGCGTTTGAAGAGGCCACGTGTTGCCCCTGCCAGAACGAGCTCATGCGCGAACTCGCGTAGGTCGGTGCGGAACCAGCGGTCGAGTGGAACACCAAAGCCGGTCTTGCGCCGCTCCGCGATGCCCGGCGGAAGGTCGGCCGCAAACGCGCGCTTCAGAGCGACCTTCCCGAACGCGAGGGACTTCGGGAGCGCGAGGCCGGCTTCGACGACTCGCGGATCAAGGAATGGCGACCGCAACTCAAGACTCGCCGCCATCGATGCGATATCGGCTTTGGGGAGCACGTCCCCGGGAAGATACGACTCGAGGTCGACGAGGCGAGGATCGGTCGCCGTCGGCAGAAAGGTGCGGGTCGCGTGTGCGTGGCTCTCATCGCTCCACAGCCGTTGGCGCAGCTCGAGCGGGAAGATCTCGAGGAGCGCCGGGTAGCGGTCGGCAGGCGACGCCGCGACGACTTCAGCGAGGCGACGCGCACGGAAGAGCGGCGACCGTGGTGCGCGTCGCGCCGAACGCACGCGGCCGAGCGCGGCGGCGGCGGCCGCACCGGCAAACGCGGGGACGTGGGATGCGAGCGCGGCTGCGCGGTAGCGCTCGTACCCGCCAAACACCTCGTCGCCCCCGTCACCGACGAGTGCTGCCTTGACGTGGGCGCGGGTCGCCTCGCAGACGAGGAGTGTCGGGAGCGCCGCCTCGTCCCCGAACGGCTCGTCGAAGACCTCGCCGAGGCGCTGGAGCAGCTCTGGCTGTGGATCGACGGTGATCTCTTCGTGGTGCGTGCCAAAGTGCTCGGCCACAGTGCGCGCGTAGCTCCGCTCGTCGTAGGCGCGATCGGGGAAGCCGACCGTGAATGTGCGGACCGCTTCTGACGTTGAGGCGGCCATCGTGGCGACGACGATCGACGAATCGAGTCCGCCCGAGAGCAACGCGCCGAGTGGAACGTCGGCGACGAGGCGCCTGCGAACTGCGGCGGTTACCTCGTCGCGCACGATGCGAATGGCGTCTTCCTCGCTGATTGCTTGGCGGCGTGGCGCCGGCCGCCAGTAGCGCTCGATGTGACTCGACGAACCCTCGAACACCACGTAGGAGCCGGGCGGGACCCGGTCCACCGACGCGAAGCCTGAGCGGGGCGTGTACTGGAGGGCGAGGAATGCATCGAGCTGCGCAAGGTCGAGGGCGCGGGAGAATCCCGGAACACGGTGCAGCGCCTTCACCTCACTCGCGAAGGCAATGTCGCCGTTTGGAAGCCGCGTATAGGCGAGTGGCTTCTTGCCAAGCTGATCACGCGCCAGGACGAGTCGATCGTTAGCGCGATCCCAGAGCGCGATCGCGAACATCCCCTCAAAGTGCGATGCAAAGCCGGGGCCCCACTGTTCGTACGCATGGGGGATGAGTGCCGAGTCGCCGTGTCCGCCGATCTCGTGACCGCTCCGCTCAAGCTCGCTGCGAAGCTCGCGAAAGTTGTAGAGCTCGCCGTTAAAGACCGCGACCACATCGCCGTGTTCGCTCCGAACAGGCTGGTCTCCGTGGTCGAGATCGACGATCGCGAGACGGCGGTACCCGAGTACGCATCGGCCGAACGACTCGACCGCACCGTGATCCGGACCCCGATGTAGGATCGCGCTGTTCATTGCCTCGACCACACCTGGGTCGGGCGCGTCGCTGCTGAGGAGTCCGCAAATCCCGCACATGCCCGGAACCCAAGGCTACGCGGTCGTGTCGTGTCACGTCGAGCGTGTGAACGACGACCGTGTCTGGGAGCGCTATTCCGCGCTTCTGCGGCGGCGTCCCGGTGGCATCCCGATCGCATCGCTCCTGCGCCCTCCCGCCAGTGGTGAGGACGTCGACGTTTGGCTTGAGCGGGCTCGTGAGGCGGCGTCGCTCGCCCCCTACGGCCACCACATTCATTGGACGTCGCCGACGCATGCACGCCCGACCGCTGGTGATCCTGCTGAGCGCGTGCGCGAGGAGGGGGCCTGGTTTCGTGCCGCGGGCCTCGAGCCCCGCTTCTTCTGCGGTGGTGGCTGGTACACCGATGCTTCTGTCGCGGAGGCCGTCGCTGACCTTGGGTATGTGGAATGCACGGCGCTTGCATGGCGGCCGTCGTACCTCGGCTCGGACGAGGCGTGGGTTGAGCTTGCGCAGCCTGCGTGGGTGCAGCTTCCGAGCGGTCGTGATGTGCTGACGATTCCGACCACACACTCGTTCGGGATGCTCGCTCGCGCGATCACAAAGCCCTTGCCTCCCGTCGTCCACATGCACTTCCACGACTACGAGCTGCTCGATCGCCGCCGTGCGGCGGCGTTGAGCGCGGTTCTGCGCGCCCTCGCGTTTCGCCGTCGGCCGATCGCCCTCGGCGAGGTCGCCTCTGCGGTCGAGACACGCTGGGCTGACGTCTGGCGGGGTGTCCCGGCATGAGCGGGCGCATCACGATCCGGCTGCTTACGGCCTGTGTGTTCTTGCTTATGGGTGCGGCAGGGTGTGGTCCTGGCGCCCAGGCGGGGCCGATCACGATCAAGGTCGACAAGCATCCGTTCCGTGTGACGTTGCTGCGCGACGGGAAGACCGTCGTCGCGCAAGACAGCGGTGCTCGACTGCGCTACCAGGTGACGGGAACGGGCGAGCAGTACCACCTCACCGACGTGCTTTCAGCGAACGGCTCGACCTACACGGTCGCGACGAACGAAACCGGCCGGACAGCGGTCGTCAAGGTCGGCGTGCAAGGGAGCGGGCTCCATCTCTCGCTCGCTTTGACACCAACCACGGGGATTCAGCAGGTGTACGACGCGTTCGACGTCTCTCCAAATGACCACTTCTTGGGTGGTGGCGAGAACGGGGATCGCGTCGATCTGCACGGGCAGATCGTCGCGGAGAAGGTCTCGTACCAGTGCGCGTACGTCGCCGCCCCATTCTTCGCAAGCTCGGCTGGCTGGGGGTTGCGCCTTGTGACGCAGAACGTCTCTGCCCTTGCCTTCCCGGGCTCCGTTGGAGGTTCCGGGTGCGCGTACGGGTCGGAGGATCAGTGCGGCTTCCCACCACTTCCTGATCGCGCTGAGGTCTGTGTCCAGGGTGCCCGGCTCGACGAACAGCTCTACACCGGGACGCCTGCGGAGGTGCTTGCCAGCTACCAGGCCGATACCGGGCCGCCTCTGAACCCACCGATGTCCCAGTACGCCTTGATGAAGTGGCGTGACGTGGTCACCGGGCCTGGCGACATCCTTGAGGACGTTTCGAAACTCCGCGGCGCCGGAATCCCGATTGGGTGGGTGATCCTCGACAACCCGTGGGAGCCGTGCGTCGGCAGCCTCACGTTCGACCAAAGCCGGATTCCCGATCCAGTGGGGCTGATCCGAACGCTCCATGCCGAACAGATCAAGCTGATGCTCTGGATCTCACCAAAGGTGACCTGCGCGAGTGCGGGGTACGGGGCGAGCGAGTTGATCGGGAGCGGTTCGGGTGCGGTGATCAATTTCGCGAATGCCGTCGCCGTTGGGCGCTTCCAGGCCAAGCTGCGCGCGCTCGTCGCGCTCGGCATCGACGGCGTGAAGGGCGATCGCGGTGACGAGGTCGACCTTGAGCCACAAGGCGCGGCCTTACAGAACGCGTACCCGGTCCAATACGCCTCCGCGTCGATGGCCGCCCTTCCGAAGGGCGCGGCTGCGATCTTCCGCGCCGGATACACCGGCGAGCAGCGGGTGCTTCCGGCCGTGTGGGGTGGCGATCAGCCGGGCGACTGGACCGGGCTCCAGCGCGCAATTCGTGCCGCAGCGACATCCTCGATGAGCGGCTTCCCCGTCTGGGGTTCAGACGTGGGTGGGTACGCCTCGGCCGGGTTGACGGGCGAGATCTTCGCGCGCTGGGCTGGCCTCGGGGCGATCTCTCCGGTGTTCGAGGTGGGTGGGATTGGGCAGAACGCGACACCGTGGACGTTCGGCGATGCCGCGATGGCGGCTCTCCGGAACGCGGCAATCCTCCACTACGAGCTTTTCCCCTACCTCTACCGCCTTGGGCAACGTGGTCTTCCCGCACTGCGCCCGCTTGCGTACGGCTACCCGAACGATGCGGGATCGTGGGCTGCGGATCTGGAGCTCCTTGTCGGTGATGATCTGCTCGCTGCACCCGTCTCGGGCCCCGGCGACAGCCCGAGCATCTACCTGCCTCCCGGAACGTGGATCGACCTTTCGACGGGTGCGACGGTGACGGGTGGAACGACCTTCACCAGACCAACGCCGCTTGGCAACCTGCCGCTCTATGTCCGAGCGGGTGCAGTGATCCCCTTCAACTTCCGCACCCCCAGCGGGTCGTGGTGGGCGACCGACGAGCTGACGCATACCGGCCGCGCGGGCTTCCTGGTGACCCCCGGATCAACGGTCGCGTTGTCGGGTCAGCCCCACGATGTGCAGCTCTTCGTCCCGGCAGCAACGAAGCCGGCGCGGGTCACGCTCGATGGCAAGAAGGTTGCGTTTACGTGGGTCGCGGCACCGCTTTCGGGCGCAGTGGTTCGCGTGCACGGCCCGAGCGTGCGAGGGCGCCTCGCCTTCGGATAGAGAGACTTCGGCCCGCCGGGGCCGTAGGATGACAGCGTGAGTACCGACGAGTTGCCGGGCGGCTACGCGGATGGTCGGGGCGATGTCCGGGCCGTGACCCCATGGCTGCTGTCGCCTTCTGCACTTAAGGGAATCGTGCGCCGGATCGTGAGCGTCGCTGTACTCGTCGTAATCGACATCGGAGGCCTTGTTCTGGGCCTCTACGGGGCACTCGCCCTGCGGTCGTATCTTGTCGACCCAAAGCCGATTCTCTGGAATCTTCTGTGGACGCACGAGACCGACTGGCTGCCGTTCCTCGTCTTGCTGCTCGTACTCGTCTTCTCCCGCGGTCGGCTCTACGCGGCCCGCGAAGTGCGTGAAGGAGCGGGCCGGATCGTCCAATCAGTGGTGATCGTCGCGCTGATCGCGCTCGCGTTTGCGATTGGTACCGGCCAGCACTTCACGACGTTCGGGCTGTACGCGGTCGCAACACTCTTCGTGGCGATCTTCGTGAGCGGGTTCCGCTGGAGCTACGAGCTCGCGTCAGCTTCAGTCATGCGCTCCCTCGGGGTTCGCCGCCGCACATTGCTGGTTGGCGACGAAGCGCAGGTTGCCGACCTCCGTTCCAAGCTTGGGGTGGGGCGTGGCGGAATCGACTACGACTTTCTGCCTGACGTACGCATTGGCCCCGCGCTGAATGAGGCGCTGGCAAGCGGTGTGGTCGACGAGGTGATCATCGCCGACACGGCGCTCTCCGAGGCCGCGCTGCTCGACGTGGTCGAAGCTGCGCATCGGGACGGCGTTCGGGTGCGGATTGCCCCGCGGACGACGGAACTCCTGCTTGAGCGTGGCGAGTACATCCCCGGTCAGGCGGTTCCGCTGTTCGAGCTGCGCCCACCCGTGCTTGCTGGCGCCGACTGGGCGGTGAAGCGCGCGTTCGACGTTGTCGTTGCGCTGCTGATCGTGATTATCGGCCTTCCGATCTGGGCGGTGATCGCGCTTGCGATCAAGCTCGGCTCCCGTGGCCCGGTGTTCTACGCCGATCGGCGAGTCGGGCTGAATGAGCGCGAGTTCCACATGCTCAAGTTCCGGACCATGGTTGCTGGGGCTGCGGCGGTGCAGCATGAGCTTGAGAGCGCGAACGAGGCGTCGGGGGCGCTGTTCAAGATCCGCAACGATCCGCGAGTCACGGGGGTCGGAAAGATCCTCCGGCGCTTCTCGCTCGACGAGGTGCCGAACGTGATCAACGTGCTGCGCGGCGAGATGTCGCTCGTTGGCCCGCGGCCGCTTCCCCTCCGCGATCACGCGCTCCTCGAGGTCTGGCATCGCCGCCGTTCGCACGTGCTGCCGGGGATGACGGGCCTGTGGCAGATCGCTGGTCGTAGCGACCTGTCGTTCGACGACCTCGTGCGCCTCGACTTCTACTACCTCGAGAACTGGTCGCTGTGGCTCGACATCAGCATCTTGATCCGCACCCTGCCCGCCGTGGTCGCCCGTCGGGGCGCGTACTAGGCGTGCGCTCCTAACCGCGCCGTAACCGGCGTCTGAGACACTTCGACGGTGCGTTCTCCCAAGATCCTCTGTGTCGCTTCGGCGATCGACCTCGACTTCCGGTACGGCTGCACCCCTGCGTGGTGGCAGCTCTGGAAGGGCCTGCACGACGAAGGCGCCAACCTGATTGTCACGCCCTACCGTGGCCGGCCCGTTGAGACGCCCTGGTGGCGGGTCGCCGAGAATCCCACCTACCGCGAAGGTGAGTCGTTTGCGGCGGCCCGCAACCTCGCAGCTCGCGTGCGGGGCGACAAGTACCTGCGTCGTGCGGAGGAGCACCCCGAAGACACGCTCGCCGACCGCATGACCCGCGAGGCCGTGTGGCGATTCGTCACGCCCCGCTGGCGCCGTCACCTGGAGCGGCTGATCGAGCGCGAGCGCCCCGACGCGGTGATCGTGTTCACCGTGCCGATGGCGCACTTCCGCGGGATCCCGACCGCACTGCGCGAGAAGTACGGCATCCCGATCGTCTTCTACGACGGCGATGTGCCCATGAGCCTGCCCCAGTTTGGCGGGATGGACACCGGCTTCAACTACTACCACGGTGCCGAACCCTCGGAGTACGACCTGATTATCTCGAACTCGGCGGGCGGCCTCGACGCCCTGCGGGAACTTGGTGCACGTCGAGCCGAGGCCGTGTTCTGGGGTGCCGACCCCGACTTTTTCTCGCCGCAAGCCGTCGACAAAGAGATGGACGTGTTCTTCTACGGCTACGGCGACAAGTTCCGTCGCGACTGGATGGCCGCAATGGTCGGCGAGCCGTCACGGCGGCTGACCGACGTCGACTTCGTCCTCGGCGGACGCGACTTCCAGGGTGACACCGGAGTGGCGCGCATGCTCGGCGACGTGCCGTTCAACATGTTCCCGCGCACGATTTCCACGGCGCGCGTCAACCTCTGTATTACGCGACGGTCGCATGCCTCGGTGTTTGCGTCGTCGTCGTGCCGCCCCTTCGAGCTGGCCTCGGCGGGTGCCGCGATCGTTGCGAATCCGTACCTCGGAATCGAGGAGTGGTTCGAGCCGGGCGAGGAGATCATCATCGTCGAGAGCCCAGGTGAGGCGGTTGACGCCTACCAGCACCTGCTCGACGATCCCGCCCAGGCCGAGGCGCTTGGCCAGCGTGCGCGCGAACGCGTTCTCGACGAGCACACCTATCGCCACCGGGCGCGTCGAGTGCTCGATCTGATCGGGCTTCGTTCGGAGGCACATGCCGACTGAGCCCGTCACGGGGATCCCTGACCTCGCGCTCACGATGCGCCGGGTCGCGATCGTTCCGGCCTACAACGAGGAGCGCAACATCGTTCGGGTTCTCGCGGAGCTTCGCGCGTTCGATGCCGGGCTCGACATCGTTGTCGTCTCCGATGGGTCGACCGACCGCACCCGCGAGGTTGCCGAAGCACACGGCGCCCGCGTCCTGCAGCTCCCGTTCAATCTCGGGATCGGCGGGGCTGTCCAAACCGGGTTTCGGTTTGCGTGGGAGAACGGCTACGACTTGGCGCTCCGCGTCGACGGGGATGGGCAGCATGACGCGTCACAGCTTGGGAATGTGATGGGCCCCGTCGTCGCCGGCGAAGTCGACATCGCAATCGGATCACGCTTCGTCGCGACAGGCGGGTACCGCTCGTCGGCCGTTCGTCGCATTGGCATTCGCCTGCTCGCCTGGGTTGTGACGCGTATCGCAAAACAACCGCTCACCGACACCACGTCGGGCTTCCAGGTGTTGAATCGCAAGGCGATTCGGCTCTACGCGGCGGACCTCCCGCACGACTACCCCGAAGTTGAGGGTCTCGTGATGGCGATCCGGCACAAGATTCGCGTGTGTGAGGTGCCAGTGACAATGCGCGAGCGCGAGCACGGTCGGTCATCGATCGGGTCGCTCGCATCGGTCTACTACATGTTCAAAGTGCTGCTCGCCGTCTTCGTTGGCCTCTTCCGCAAGAGTGTGGTTCCGGGGGACGTCGCGTGACTCCGCTGAAGATCACGATTGCCGCGACGATCGTTTCGTTGCTGCTGCTCGTCGGCGTGTTCGAGCTGATCCGGTCGCGGCGACTCCGCGAGCGATACGCCCTGCTCTGGCTCGCAACGGGTGTCGTGCTGCTCGTGCTTTCGGCATGGCGTGGGGGTCTCAACACGATCGCTAGCTGGGTGGGAGTGCGCGGCTATCCGCCAGCGGTGCTCTTTGCTGTCGGTCTGCTGTTCGTGATCATCGTTCTGTTGCACTACTCGACGGTGATCTCTCGCCTGACCGATCAGAATGCGACGCTCGCGCAGCGGATCGCGTTGATCGAGTCAGAGTTACGTGCACGCGCTTCAGTCGATCGTGACTAGCGGCACGGCCGATCGTCGATCTATCGCGGGCGTGCTCGCCCGACAGGAGAGGCTTGTTGCCCTCTACGTCGGGGCGCTCTGCATGCTCGCGATGGTCGGGGTGGTGATCGTGACGCGGCACAGCCCCCCCAGCGGGACGCCGTACGTTGCCACCGAACCGTGGCGCGGCGCACTCTGGGTTTGCATCGTCGGAGCGGTGCTTACGTGGATTGTCGGGCTCGTGGTCGTCGCACGTCGGGTTGAGCTCGTGCGCCTTGTCGTCGCGATTGCCATCTGCATCCAGGCCGTACCACTCTTTGCGCCCCTCCTCTTCTCCGGTGATGCGCAGGGATACGTGAAGCTCGCGCGAAGCCACCACCCCTACGCGGGCCCGCCGTGGTACGCGAGCCCCTATGGGACGTGGTGGACGCTGCTTTCGCACGCGATTGTCACGCTCCGCGATCCGGTGATCGCATTTCGCGTCCTCGCATTCCTCGCGGTCGTGGCGCTCATCGTGCTGATCTCACGTATCTCAGCGGCGCCCACCGTCGGAGTGATCCTGCTTGGCTGGAACCCTCTTGTGGCGATCCACTTTTCGGGGGCTGGTCATAACGACGCCGTCACGATCGCGCTGTTCGTCGCAGCTCTCTATGCGGCCGAGCGAGGGTGGTCGCGACTCGCGGGCGTTGGGCTGATCGGTTCGTTCTTCATCAAGCTCTACGTTGCGCCATTCATCGTGCTGGCGCTCGTGCAGAGCTTTCGTCGTGGCAGACGTATTGACCTCGCCGCGTGCGCTGTCACCCTCCTGGCCTCCGTGGGTCTGAGCTTCCTGATCTTTGGCTCGGGTTGGCTACAGGTGTTTCACACGGCGGAGTGGAATGAGCGGCAGCCGTGGGCGTTTGGCCTCACGGGGTGGTTCGAGGATCTTGGTATCCGCCCCGCCACGACGGTCACGTTCTGTCGCGTCGTGGAAGGAGCGCTCGTTGCGGCCTTCCTCGTGCAGGCTTGGCGGGGATCGCTGCGCCTTGGTCTTGTGGGATGCCTCATGACCATGGTCTCTCCACGGTTCAACGCGTGGTACGCGCTTGGTGCAATCGCATTCTCGGCAATCGACGCTCGCGATCGTTGGGCGCGCGGCCTGGTGGTCGTGATCACGATCGTCGCCCTTTCGGACATTCTCACGCCGGCACTCAACGCCTAGGCGTGGGCGTGATCTAGGCGGTTGCTGTGACCGGTTGGGAAAGCAGAATCGGATCGCCGCTACCGCCGAGCGGTGCGACGGTGACGGCGATGCGATAGATCCAATGGCCAGGTGGTGGGTCGTCGGTGAATTCGCGACGGCCGGTGCGCGCAAGAGGTGAACCCAAGAACGTGCAGAACTTGCGGATCCCATTGTTCGGAGGGCACTGCACGAAGTCCGTCTCGCTGCGATAGACGGCAAAGCCGACACGCGCCCCGTTCTTTGACGCCGGGGGCCAGGTCAAAGTCACTGAGCCTCCGACCCCGACGTTCGCGACCGCATGGACAGCGAACGCGTTGCTTGGGATGTACAGATTCAAGTCGCCGTTGTCGACCGCTGTCGGGCTACGCAGGATCGGAAATGCGACGGCCACGATGAGAGGAATCGCGACGGCGGCCCCAGCAACACCCCCGACAACGCGCCGTCGCGTTCGCGACCAAGCGAGCGACGTTCCGTGTGACCGGGCCGCGGCGGCCAGGCGGCGTCCCGCGACCGGTGCAATGAACGCAACGCCGAGCACGGTCAGGAACAGCGCTGGGAATGCCGGAACGATGTTTCGCAGGAGCGTGCCGCTGATCATGTCGTTCGCGCCGCGGCTGCCTTTGACGAGCACATATGCCGCGAGCCACCCTCCGATGAGGATTGCAAACGCGCTCGAGCGGCGGAACAGTCCGATCAGGCCGGCGAGCACAGCCCATTCGAGCAGCCGCAAGCTCCAGGTGTACTCGCGAATCTGGTTGAGGTTCGCGTTGAGAATGTGAAAGTTCACCGGCAAGTACTTCCCAAGGTCAAGACCTGCGACCGGCGTCCGCAAATCAGCCCCGGCGGCCGATGCAGTGCTGCTGAAGAGCGGAATCGTGCCGAGCCCGCGCGCCTTCCAAACGAGGAGCGCGATGAGGAACGGGCTGAGGCCTGCGATGGCATAGGCCAGGCTTCGGGGCTGCCGAGCAGCGAGGAAGGCCAGCCCGACGAAGGGGATTGCCAGGGCGGTCGACGGCTTGCCTCCGACCGAAAGCCCAGCCGCGACGCCAGCGCAGACCGCGAGCAACGTGCTCCGACGGTGAATCGCGTTGAGGGCGAAGTAGGCCATCACAACCAGAAACACCATCGACGGAAAGTCACCGAGGCCGTTGAAGCCGAGAGCGCTCGGGTAGACCTGATCGATCAGCCGGGTGTGGTACCGGCCGTAGAACCAGTGGGTCCCGAGAACAGGAAGCGAAACCCAGAGCAGCAGCCCGATGTAGGCGTAGGTGCGGGAGCCGAGGGTCTTGAGAATGCCGTAGAGCGCGACGAGCAGGATCGGCCAGAGGATCACCTGGTTGAGCGCGATCACTGACGGCATGCCACCGGCGATATTCGGGCCGGCGAAGTACGCGATCGGTGCCAGCAGAATCGGGTAGACGTAGCCGATCGCGGTGACCGGAAGGTGGCCTCCGCTCAGGACCCAAGCCGAGGTGTAGTACCAGGTGCCGTCACCGCCGTGGTAGTAGAGCGGGCCGTTGTGTGTGGCTCGGTGGGCCATGTTCCAGTTGACAGCCCACTGCAGAGCGATGATGAGAGGCAGGAAGACGGCGGGCGGGATTCGGGCGAGCGCTGCGGCGATGAACCCGGAGAAAGCCTGAATCACACGGAGGGCAACGAAGAAGACGCCTCCCGTTGCGATCGGTTTGTCAGGCGCCCCAATCGTGAGCGCGGCGTGCTCGCCTGTTGCGGCGTTAGGGTCGAGCAGCAGAGTCCCGGCCGAAGCCGCGATGTTCTCGTCGGCTGTCGTCGGCCCGCCCGGGAGCACCATCGTCTGGGCTGCGGCGATGTTCTCGTCGGCCGTCGCAGGATCGTGCGATGCGGGCAGCAGCTGTGTCGATTCGCCGGGAGGAAGCTCATGGTTTGGGACAGGCGCGGAGATCTCCTTGGGTGTGGGAGTGGCCGCGGGAAGTGCTGGGCGCGGAGGCCCACCCGCTGCGCGACCGTCGGGATGGTGTTCGCGGAACCACGCAATTGTTCGCGCGAGCCCTTCCCGGAGCTCGGTCTTCGCGGTGAAGCCAAACTCGTCCTTCGCGCGGGTCGTGTCGAGCGCGCGGCGGGGCTGGCCGTTTGGCATTTCCGTGTTCCAGATGATCTCGCCGTCGAAACCCGTGAGGTCGGCGATCGTCTCGGCGAGCGCGCGGATCGTGATCTCCTGGCCGGTGCCGATGTTGACGGGCTCGTTCCCGTCGTAGCGCTCGCCGGCGAGCACGAACGCTTCTGCCGCGTCCTCGACGAAGAGGAACTCACGGCTGGGGGAGCCGTCGCCCCACAGTTCGACGCTCTCCCGCCCTTCGATCATCTTGCGAATCAACGCCGGGATGACATGCGAGGTTTCGAGATCGAAGTTGTCGCGCGGCCCGTAGAGGTTGGCGGGAAGCAGAAACACCGAGTCGAGGCCGTACTGCTGACGGTAGGACTGGCCACCGACGAGCACGGCCTTCTTGGCGACGCCGTATGGCGCGTTGGTCTCTTCGGGGTAGCCGTACCAAAGGTCGTCTTCGCGAAACGGCACCGGGGTGAACTTCGGGTACGCGCAGACGGTGCCTGCGATCACGACCTTCTTGACCCCATACAGGCGCGAGAGCTCAAGGACGTTGGCCCCCATCATCAGGTTCGCGTACCAATACCTCCCTGGGTTCGCGCGATTGGCACCGATGCCACCAACCTCGGCTGCGAGGTGGTACACGACTTCGGGACGAAGATCGCGGAAGAGGCGCTCTGCCTTCTCCCAGCGCGTGAGATCGGCCTCTGTCCGGCGAGGAGCTGTTACCTCGTGTCCGTCGGCGCGAAGTCGCTCAACGAGATGCGACCCGAGGAAGCCTCCGCCGCCGGTGACAAGGATGCTCACCGGGTCTTAGTGCGGGTCATCCAGTCGACGCGGCCCATCCACCGGTCGCGGTTTGCCGCGTACCACTGGATGGTGCGGAGGACGCCCTCTTCCCACGAGACCTTGGGTGTCCAACCCGTCTCGCGGTTGAGCTTTTCGTAGCCGACACGCAGCTCCTGGACGTCACTTGACCCGGGCCGAAAACGGCTGGCGGCCGTGACGATCTCGCGGCCTGCGGGCCAAAGACCTTCCGCCTCGCCGATTCGCAGGATCATGTCGGCCCAGTCTTGCATCGAGATGTTCTCGCCCTGCCCGTAGACGTAGACATCACCCGGCTTGCCGTGAGCGGCGACCGTGAGATGACCGCGGACGCCATCGGTGCAGAAACAGAAGTCGCGAAGCGGGTCGAGCGCCCCTAGTTCGATCTCCGAGCGTTCAAGCGCCTGCGTGATGATCGTGCCGGTGATGTAGCGCGGGTTCTGACGAGGCCCGTAGTTGTTGAACATGCGGGTGACAACCCCGGGAAGCCCGTACGCGTCGTGGTAATTCATCGTCAGGAAGTCGGCTGCGACCTTTGCGGTTGCGTAGATCGACTTCGGGTTGATCGGAGAGCGCTCATGGAGGATCAAGCTGCCCTTCTCATCAAAGTCATGATGGTGCGCGACGTCGGCATTGACGTTGCCGTACTCCTCTGACGTCCCTGCGGTGTCGAACTTTTCAAGCTGAACACCGTGGTCGACGACCGACTGCAAGAGGTTGAGTGTCCCCAGCGTGTTCGCCATCACCGTCTCGTACGGGCGGTGCCATGACTCGCCAACATGCGCCTGCGCGCCGAGATGGAAGAGGTATGGCTTGTCGGGCGCGTTCGCGAGATCGCGCATCAGATAGTCGATCGATGTCTTGTCGGTCAGGTCGGCAAAGACGACCCGAACGCCGCGGCGGAGATGTCCGATGTTGTTGAGCGCACCTGAGGAGGTTGCCCGGACAAACGCCGTGACCTCGGCGCCAAGCTCGACGAGCGCATCGGTGAGATGCGAGCCCATAAACCCGTCGGCGCCAGTGACAAGACAGGTGCGTCCCTCGTACAGAGAGCCGAACTCGCGACGCAGCGCGTCGAGTTCACCGTCGGTCCAGATCACGCTATGGTCGCGAGACATCGATGCAGCCTAACGATTCAGCCGGAAGGAGTGCGGTCTCGAGTGGTCTGCTCACGGGTTTGTCGACGGCAGCGGTTAGCGGTTCGGCTGCCGTGGCAGGCGCAATTCTGTCGCGCAAGTTTGGGCACGGTGTAAAGACCGACGGCTTTATTGCTGCGTACGCGGTGTATCTCGCGCTCGTATTGGTGGCGCAGGCGTTGCGCGTTGTGGTGCTTCCCGACTTCGCTCGCTCCGTTCCAGAGAAGCGGCTCGGTCGTGAGGTCGCCGGGTGGACGGTTGCGCTGGGCCTGCCGTCGGCGGCGCTCGCCGCTGTCGCAATTGCCGCTCCACACTGGGCGGCGGGCGTGATCGACGGGAACGCGGGTGGACGCGCATATGCGGCGCAGCTCTTGCCGTGGCTTGTGCCGGCGGCGGCTGCGCAGATCCTTGCCGGTCTAGGTGCGAGCGCGCTCGCTGCGGTTGAGGATTATGGGACGGCAGCGATCGCCTTCTCGGCTGGTGCGATCGCGGGACTCAGCGTCACGATCGCGTTGCTCGGGCATGGCGTGGTGGCATTCGGGATCGGGCTTGCCGTCAACGGCACACTGGCAGCCGGCATTCCAGCGGTGCAGCTCGCGCGGAAGGGTCTGCTTGCGTGGCCGGAGAACGTTGGAATCCCAGCCCGTGCGCGCGCTCTGGCCGAAGGGGTGTCGCTTCCCTTCGCGCTGCAGGGTTTCTTTGTCGTCGCGAATCGCTTCGCCGGAGGACTTGGCAAGGGGGAGCAGACGACCTTTGGCTACGCGTACTTGATCGCGGCGTTCCTCGTGGCCGTGACGGCGAGCTCGATCGCTCTTGTTTCGAGCGCGCCACTGTCGCGCGGTGAACTCACACCGCAACGGGCCGCGCGCCACATCGTCTCGGCCGCATGGGTGTCGCTCGCGATCGTCGCTGCGGCTGCCGGTGTCTTCGCGCTCGCAGGTTCCGACGTCACCCACCGCGTGCTCGGATCTGCCTACGGCGGCACGACGGGTACCGAGCTCGGACGCCTCGTCGTGTGGCTCGCCCCGTGGATGGTGGCGTCGGTGGGAGTTTCGGTGACGTTCCCGCTGCTCTTTGTGCGCGGCAAGACACGCCTGCTGCCCTGGCTTGCCGCCGCAGCAATCGTCGCGCACGTCGGTATCGAGGCGGTGGGGCGCCACATCTCGGGGCTCTCTGGCATTGCGATCGGAATGGCTGGAACGACGTTCGCCGTGCTGATCGTCCTCTGTGCGATTCTCGGCGTCCTTGTTCCCGTCGCCCGCGGGATTGTGTGGGCGGCTGTGGTGTGCGGGGCGATCGGCGCCGTCTGCTTTGGGCTGCCCGGCATCGTCTTCGGGTCGGTCGTCGCGGCCGCACTCGGAGTCGTCGCCTACGGGCTCGTGTTGCGGTTCGCGAAGCCGGCCGGGCTGCTCGATGCGT
Organism: uncultured Actinomycetes bacterium; assembly: GCA_903915545.1. Taxonomy (GTDB): domain Bacteria; phylum Actinomycetota; class Thermoleophilia; order Gaiellales; family Gaiellaceae; genus PALSA-600. Next base: position 20,969 of record CAIWTI010000122.1, read on the forward strand.
GGGCCTACCTCCGCAAGGAGCTCGCATGAACGTGATTGCGGTTGTGCTGAACTGGAACGGCGGCGAGGACACGGCAACAGCGATTCGCTCCCTCGCGGAATTCACGACGATCTGCGTGGACAACGGCTCCGTTGACGGCTCGGACATTGCGATCGAGCGTGCGTTCCCCGATGTCGAGCTGATTCGCAACGGCGCCAACCTGGGCTTCGCGGGTGGCGTCAACGTCGGCATCCGCCGTGCCTTCGAGCGTGGGGCCGACTGGGCATTCCTCCTGAACAACGACGCGGTTGTGGAGCCGGGCTTTGTCGAGGCACTTGAGCGCGTTGCCACCGCCCGCGCCGATGCAGGGCTCCTTGCCTGCAAGGTGTTGTGGGAGGACGGTCAGACGATCCAGTACGCCGGCGCGACCTTCAATGCGCTGCTCGGCTACTCCGGCCGCCGGGTCGGCTTCGGTGGCCCTGACACGTTCCACGAGGTCGTCGATGTCGGCCGCGCCGACGGCGCGGCACTCGCGATCTCACGCGTCGCGGCCGACCGGGTGGGCCTGTTAGACGAGCAGCTCTTCGCTTACGTCGAGGATGTCGATCTCTCGCTGCGGATGCGCGCGGCCGGATTCGGTGTGGTCTTTGTTCCCGATGCGCGGGTCCGTCATAAGGGGTCGGCATCGACGGGTGGAAGCGCCTCGACGACGAACCTCTACTACGACACACGCAACACGATCGTCGTCGCCGAACGCCACCGGCCTCTGCCGCCGGGGCTCCGATCGCTTCGCCGCGGCGTGATCGTCGCCTCGCACCTCGTGCTCTGCCTCAGGCACCCGGCGCGTCGTTCTGCGGCGGGCGCAGTGCTTGCCGGCTGGCGCGACGCTCGCGCTAACCGGCTCGGTCTGCGCGTCGCGCGCTAGAGCAGTTCGCGGTAGACGGCTTCGTGCGCCGCTGCCGAGGCCGTCCAGGTGAACGCGGCAGCCCGTTTGAATCCACGCTGCCGCCACTCCTCGGGAGCGCCAACGACGTCGAGGATTGCTTCGGCAATTGCTTGTGGATCCTGTGGGTCGAAGAGCCGCGCTGCGTCACCGCAGACCTCGGGGAGCGACGCCGCATTCGACGATGCCACCGGTGCACCGCAGGCCATCGCCTCAAGTGGAGGTTGGCCGAAGCCTTCGTACAGCGAGGGGAACACGACAGCGGTCGCGCGCTGGTAGAGCTCGACGAGCTCGTCTCCTGACACGTGTCCACGGACGTCGACTCCGTCTGGCCCGTCGGGTGGATGGCCGCCACCCGTAAAGACAAGTCGCAGCTCGGGGCTGGCCTGCCGAACAATCGCCCACGCCTCAAGAAGACGTTCGTGGTTCTTGTGCGGCCAGCGGCGCGCGGGGTACAGCACGAAGGGCTCGCGTGGAACGGTGCCGGGCACAAACCGCGTGTGGTCGATGCCGTGGTGGATCACGCGGATGCGTGTGGGGTCGAGTCCGAGCGTCGCAATCGCGCGGTCGCGGACGAACGCACTTGGGACGATGACGCGTGAGGCTGAGCGCGACGAGCGGTGGTACGCGAACATGCGAAAGAGTCGTTCGCCACGCGAGAAGAGCGCGGGGAGATCAAGGTGTTGGGTGTCGTGCAGCGTCACGACTGACGGTGAGCGTGTTGGTGGAATGCGAATCGTCAACGGGTAGTGGACGACGGCCGTGTCGGCGAGCCGACGGCGCAGCGGCCCTGGGCGTGCGGCCGCGTACGCCATCGCGACGAGCCGTTCGGGGATCGTGCGGGCGCTCCGGTACTCGGTAACCACCTCGCTTGGCAGCCCCTCGCCACCGTCGGGAGCGACCGGCGGGAGGTACACGCGGTACGGCAACGTGCCGGTTCGTGCGAGCTGCTGAAGGAGCGAGCGGGCCGCGCTTTCGCTGCCTCCAAGCTCTCCAGGGACGAGCGTCAGGAGGGCCAGACCGATCATCGCGTCGATCGTACGCGGCCGGTCGGGTCGCAGCCCAAACACTGTCGTAATGGTCGCGCCGTAGACTTGCGCACGATGGCAGATGAGACGACAGATGTCGCCGCGCTCTTTGCGCGTCTGAAAGAGGAAGTGCGAGCCGGTGGGCCGCGCGCCGCCGACCAAACCCCGGCGCAGGTTCGGCTGTCGGTTCGCGATCAGGCAGAGCGACTTTGGCCTGTCTCCGCCGAGCGCCCGATTGTCGGCAAGGGTGGGCCGATCAAGGGGATCTTGCGTCGTCTCATGCGTTGGTACGTCGAGCCGACGTGGGCCGATCAGCGCGCGTTCAACAGCGCCGTGCTGAAGCTGATCGACGATCTCGACGAGCGCATCGGCCGGCTCGAGCGGCGGTGACGGCCGCGTCGCGGCCGAACGCATGAGGATCGCCGTTTGTAGGCCGCAGGTGCCGTTCGTTCGCGGTGGCGCCGAGGTGATGGCCGACGGGCTCGTCGCCGCGTTGCGTGAGCGCGGCCACGAAGCTGAGACCGTCGCGATTCCCTTCAAGTGGTACCCCGGTACGCGGGTGCTCGACCAGGCATTTCTATGGCGGCTCGTTGATCTGACGGAGACCGACGGCCGGCCGATCGATCTCGTGATCGGCACGAAGTTCCCGTCGTACTGCGTGCGACACCCGAACAAGGTCGTGTGGCTCGTGCATCAGTTCCGCCAGGCCTACGACTATGACGGCACCGACCTTGGGCAGTTCTCTGATTCGCCCGTCGATCGGGCAACGCGTGACGCGGTCGAACGGCTCGACCGGGTCGCGCTCGGCGAGGCGCGCAAGATCTTCACGATCTCGCAGAACGTCACCGATCGGCTCGCCCGGTTCACTGGCATTGCGAGTGAGGCGCTTCCGCCACCACCGCAAGATCTCGATTTCAGAACGGAGTCGTACGATCCGTTCATCCTTTCGGTCAATCGTCTCGACCGGGCGAAGCGCATCGATCTGCTCGTCGAGGCCGCTGTTGCCGAGCCGACGCTGAAGGTCGTGATTGCCGGTGATGGTCCCGACCGCCAGCGCCTTGAGGAGCTCGCCCGTCAGGCCGACGGCCGCGTTGAGTTCGCAGGTCGCGTGAGCGAGGATGAGCTGGCATCGCTTTATGCCCGCTGCCGTGGCGTCTACTACGCGCCGATCGACGAGGACTACGGGATGGTTCCGTACGAGGCCTTCCTCAGCGAGAAGCCGGTCGTCACCACCGCTGATGCGGGTGGCCCGCTTGAGATCGTGCACGACGGGAAGACGGGCCTCGTCGTCTCGCCCGACAAGCAGGAGGTGCGGAACGCATGCCTGCGGCTGCTCGCCGACGAGCCCGAGGCGCGGCGGCTCGGGCAGGCTGGCAAGACGATTGCCGAGAAGGTCACGTGGGATCACTGCGTCGACAGGCTGCTCGGATGAAGGTCGCCTACTACTCACCGCTCCCGCCGTCGAACTCAGGGATCGCCGACTACTCCGCGCTGCTCCTGCCGGCGCTTGAGCGGCACGTCGAAGTTGTGCTCGCACGACCGGGCGGCGGCCATCCCGACGCTGATGTCGCGCTCTACCACGTCGGCAACAACCCCGAAGCCCACGGTTGGATCGTCGACGCGCTCCGCGAGCGGCCCGGTGTCGTCGTGCTCCACGAGTACGTCTTGCACCACTTGATCTCGGGAATCACCCTCGGTCGTGGCGATGCGCGCGGTTACTTCGACGCGATGGAACGGGAGCTTGGTGTCGCCGGACGGTTGCTGGCGCTCGGGGTGGCCGACAACCTCCTGCCGCTGCTGTGGGAGACCGAGCCGGAGCGTTTCCCGCTCGCCGGGACGATCCTCGACCTCGCTCACGGCGTGATTACGCACTCGCGCTACGTCGCCGATCGGTCGCGCGCTGCGGGGTACGAGGGGCCGCTCTGGCACGTGCCGCACCCCGTATGGCCTGAGCCCGCCGCCGAGCCTGCCACCGACGTCTCGGGTGCCCCTTTGATCGGCTGCTTCGGGCACCAGAACATGAACAAGCGAATTCCGCAGCTGCTCGAAGCATTTGGCCTCTTGCGACAGGAGCGGCCCGACGCACGGCTGTTGCTCGTTGGCGCGCCTGCGGAGCGGTTCGACCTGTCGCGGCGAATCGAGCGGCTTGGCGTCTCGGACGGGCTGATCCTGATGGATTACGTCCCCGAGGAGCGGATGTGGTCGCTGATGAAGGCTTGCGACGTCCTCGTCAACCTTCGCTCGCCGACGATGGGAGAGACATCGGGTTCGGTGATTCGTGGCCTGTCTCTCGGCAAGCCGATGCTCGTCTCTGACGTTGGTTGGTTCTCGGAACTCCCCGACCATGTCGCGTTGAAGATCCCCGTCGACGAGTTCGAAGTAGAGATGATCGCGGCGGCGCTCGGCTTTGCGTCTGACCACCGCGCGAGGATTGGCGCGAACGCTTCGGCGTACGTCCGGGCCGAGCACGATCTCGAACGATGCGCGTCTTCGTACGCCGCTGCGCTCACGGCAGCAGCCGGTGGTGATGCTGTGAGCGACGCCGTGCTCTGGCGTATCGCCGAGGCCGCTGCAGAGGTCGGTATCGACGACACCGCGATGCTGGCACGCCGCGCACGCGAGGCAGGACTCGTCGAGTGAATGTGGCCGCGCTCCGCGCGCGGCTTACGGCCGTGTCGCCCCGCGTCTGGCTGATTGCGATCGTGATTCTCTCCGCGATCGTCCGCATCACCCTCAGTCGACGCATGGTCGCCCCGTGGATCATGGTCGACGAGCTCGTCTACTCGGAGCTTGCGAAGTCGATCGCAGCGCACGGGCATTTCCTCGTCCGTGGAGTTCCAAGTAGCGGCTACGGGATCGTCTACCCCGTTCTGATTGCGCCGGCCTGGCGTCTCTTCGGTGCGATCCCCGACGCCTATGTGGCGGCAAAGATGATCAACGGCGTTGTGATGTCGCTCGCGGCGCTCCCGGCCTACGGTCTGGCTCGGCGTGTTCTTACGCCACGTGCGTCACTCGTCGTCGCAGCGCTTGCCGTCGCCGTTCCGTCGATGCTCTACACCGGGACGTTGATGACAGAGAACGCCTTCTATCCGGTGTTCCTCCTGGCCTGTCTCGCGATTGTCGTGATGCTCGAGCGCCCGACTCCCCGCATGCAGCTGCTCGTCCTTGGGGTCTGCGGATTCGCGTACGTGACGCGTGCGCAGGCGGTTGCCCTCGTCGCGGCCGCAGCGACGGCGCCGCTTCTGCTGGCGTTGTCGGAGCGGGGTGGCGTGCGCGCGGCGTTGCGCCCGTTCGCCGTGCTCTACGGAATCCTTGTGGGTGGCGGTCTCCTCGTGCTGCTCGCCGAGGTTGCCCGGGGCAAGTCGCCGCTCGATCTTCTTGGCGCCTACCGCGCAGCGACGACCAGCACCTACACCGCGAGCGGGATCCTGCACTACCTGCTCTACCACTGGGGCGAACTCTCACTGTATGTCGGGATTGTCCCGTTTGCCGCGCTCGTCACGGTGTGGCTGACGCCGCGCCTTGGCACACGCGCTGTGCGCGCGTTTGGCGCAGCATCGTTCGCGATCGTCTTCTGGCTCCTCCTTGAGGTGGCCATATTTGCCTCGCAGACGTCGGTGAGTCGCATTGAAGAGCGAAACATGTTCTACGTCGCCCCGCTGTTTCTGACCGCGCTCGTTGGCCTCGCGACTGGCACGTTCGTCCCGCGCGCGCGGCGCGCGCGGTGGGTGGCGGCAGCGTTGGCCGGGGTGCTCCCAGCCTTTGTTCCCTACGACCGTCTGATCACAACGACGGCGGTCTCCGACACGTTCGCCCTCCTCCCGTGGTGGTGGGTGCAAGACCACGGAATCGCGCTTGCCGATGTGCGTTGGGCTGTCCTTGGTGTTGGTGCTGCGGCGGCGATCGCGTTCGTTGGTCTGCCGCGACGGCTCCTCGCGGTGCTGCCGGTTCTTGTCGCCGCGTACTTCGTTGCCACGGCGTTCGTCGTTGAGAACGGCCGCCATGGCATCCACCTCGCGTCACTCGGTTCGCTCTGGGCCGGCATCCACAACACCCACCCCAACTGGCTGGATCAGGCAGTTGGGAAGAACGCATCGGTGGCGTACCTGTGGACGGGAAAGCCGACGGTGTACGCGATCTGGGAGAACGAGTTCTTCAACCGCAGCTTTGGCCCGGTGTACGACCTCACCGGTCCGTCGCCCGGGTCGCTTGCCGAAACACCGGTGACGCGCGGGGCAGACGGCGTCCTGCGGGCCGACGGGGGCCCCGTCTCGGCGGAATA
>CAIWTI010000123.1 GCA_903915545.1 uncultured Actinomycetes bacterium
CGACCTTGCCGAGCGACGCCTGGAGCTGGCGCGCCTCACCCGCGAAAACGAGCGGAGGCAGCGTTTTTAGCCGTGCGAAAGCCTCTTCGAGGCGTCCGTCATCGCCCCAGTCGGGCTGCTGGAGGGCCTCATGGGACCGCCACGAGGACGGCGACCAGGTATCTCGCACGGTTGCCACGACCTTCAGTGTAAGGGTCGAGCGCATCTCGGCTCCGCCAAGAAGGACAGAAACCCCTGCATGCAGCTGATCCGGGCCGGTCGAGCCTCACGCTACCCTTGGCGACCGATGCGCATCTTCTCTGGAATCCAGCCGACCGGCGCGAAGCACTTCGGCAACTACTCCGGCGGCTTCCGCCAGTACGCCGCAACCCAGGAGCAGGGCGATGCGTTCTTCTGCGTCGTCGACCTCCACTCGATCACGGTCGATTACGACCCGGCCGACTTGCGCGAGCGCACGCTCGATCTCGCAGCCCTCCTTTTCGCCACTGGCCTCGATCCGGAGCGCTCAACCGTTTTCGTCCAGAGCCACGTGAAGGCCCATGCCGAGGCGGCCTGGCTGCTCGGCGCGGTCACGAGCTACGGCCAGCTTGGGCGGATGACGCAGTTCAAGGACAAGGGCGACCGGCAGGAGTTCGTCTCGGCCGGACTCTTCACCTACCCGATCCTGATGGCGGGCGACATCCTGCTCTATAACGCGCACAAGGTTCCGATTGGCGATGACCAGCGGCAGCACCTCGAGCTTGCGCGCGACATCGCCGAGCGCTTCAACGCACGCTTCGGCGAGACGTTCGTCGTTCCTGAGGGTGTCTACCCCGAGGTGGGCGCACGCGTGATGGATCTCCAGGAACCGACGAAGAAGATGTCAACGACCGGTGGCACGCCGCAGGGCACGCTCCTGCTCCTCGATCCGCCCGACGTCCTGCGCAAGAAGGTCAAGAGTGCCGTCACCGACTCAGGCTCCGAGGTTCGCCGCGGCGACGACAAGCCCGGGGTGACGAACCTGATCGACATCCTCAGCGTCTGCACCGGCGAGACCGCCGGTGCGATCGAGGTGCGCTACGAGGCGGGTGGCTACGGTCAATTCAAGTCCGACGTCGCCGATGCGGTGGTTGCGCTGCTCGAACCGATCCAGGCGCGCTATCACGAGCTCCGCAGCGATCCGGCCGAGCTCAATCGTCTCCTTGGTCTCGGCGCCGACAAGGCACGCGAGGCGTCGTTGCCGACGCTCCAGGCGATCTACGATCGCATGGGCTTCGTGCCGCCCGCCTGACCCAGTCGTTTACCGACGACGAGCTGAACGCGACTGCGGCTTCGCAGCGCGCGACGGCTTTCGTAGCTCCCCCACCTCCCGCGCCGTGAGTTCACGCCACCGGCCGATTGGCAGGCCGCGCAGGTCGAGCGGCCCGTAACGCACGCGGTGCAGCGCGATCACGCGATGGCCCACCGCCTCGAGCATTCGCTTCACCTGACGGTTGCGACCTTCGTGGAGCACGAGTTCGATGCGGCCCGGAGCGAGGCGCTTGACCTGTGCGGGAGACGTCATCCCGTCCTCGAGTTCAACGCCTGCCGCGAGCTGCGCAATCGCCTCAGGCGACGGATCGCCACGAACGGTCGCGATGTAGACCTTGTCGACCTCGTAGCTTGGGTGCGCGAGCGTATGCGCGAGCGGGCCGTCGTTCGTCAGCAGCAGCGCACCCGTCGTGTCGGCGTCGAGCCGGCCCACGGGGACGATCCGCGCCTTGTGATTGACGAGCCCAACAACGGTCGGACGACCCTGAGGATCGCGTGCCGTCGTGACGACCCCGGCGGGCTTGTTGAGCAGAACGTAGGCGAGCTTCTGCGACGTCAGAGGCTTCCCGTCGAGCTCAACATGCGCGTTGCCCGCAACGAACGTGTTGAGCATCCCCGGCTCGCCGTCGACGGTTACCCGCCCAGCCTTGATCAGCTCGTCGGCACCGCGACGCGACGCGACGCCCGCCCGGGCCAACCAGGCATTCAGCCGCACGTGTCGCCTCCCCCGAGAACCGTTAGGCCGGGCGCTTCTCGGCGACCGTCTCGAGCCGTGTGCGGATCTCCGTCACATCGGCACCGAGGTCGTCGAGCCGCGGCAGCGCCGCAAGCGACTCAAGCCCAAAGACGCGCTCGAAGAGCGGGGTTGTCCTGTAGCGGATCGCGCCGAACTCGTTCTCGCGGCCCGACTCAACCACGAGGCCACGCTCGACGAGAC
>CAIWTI010000124.1 GCA_903915545.1 uncultured Actinomycetes bacterium
GGCCGACGGTTCGATCGTCGGGACGGACTCCGAGCAGGTACCGAGCCTACCCGTGCACGCGCAGATCCGGGAGCACCCTATCGACTTCCCAAGCGACGGACTGAGGTCGCAGCACGGAGAGCGTATTCTTCAAAAACTGTCGGCGGTCATGCCCGCGGCGAAAGGAGTCGACTTGAACCGCCTGACCTTAGGCTTCCGGGTGCTACCCACCGACGGTCTTCCGATCGTCGGGGCACTGCCAAACAGCCCGAACGTCCACGTCGTCGCCACACACAGCGGAGTGACACTGGCCCCGATCCTCGGGCAGCTGGTCGCGAGGGAAGTGTTGTTCAAGCACTCAGACCCGATCCTGACCCCCTACCGACCGGAGCGAATGCTGCGAGCGAGTCCAACCTCACCGTGATGAGGCGACTCCATCACCGGCAAGGCAGTGCTCGAGGGCTTTGACGGAACCCCTCCTGCTATTCGACAGCACAGAGTCGGCGTGCGCCTTCTAGGAGCGTGGCGTCGTCCTTAGAAAAGCTGATGCGGATGATGCCGAGATCCGTACCATCGCTGTAAAAGGCGGACAAGGGGATTGTCGCAACGCGATGATCCCGGATCAGACGCAACGCGAACTCACTGTCGCTCTCCCGGCTGAAGCCGCGGAATCGCGCCAGCATGAAAAAGGAGCCAGCGCTTGGCAGCAGCTCAAACCGTGACGCAGCGAGCGCTTCCGACAGGAGGTCTCTCTTGCGCTGGTAGAATTCCGACAGTCCGAGGTAGGTAGACTCATCGGCAAGCATCGCCGCGAACGCATACTGCATTGGCGTGTCCGCTGCAAACATCATGAACTGATGGATTTTGCGGATTTCTACAGTCAGTGCCGCGGCTGCGAGGCAGTAGCCTACGCGCCATCCAGTGACATGAAAGCACTTACCAAAGGAAGAGACGATCACACTGCGCGCGGCAAGCTCAGGGTGGCGCGCCACCCCATGGTGCAGCTGACCGTCGAACACCACGTGTTCGTAGACCTCATCCGACAGGACCACGATTTCCGTGTTCCGGGTGAGCGCAGCAAGACGGTCAAGATCGTCGCCTGTGAACACCGTCGCGGTGGGGTTATGAGGTGTATTGACTATGATCATTCGCGTGCGTGGATTGATCGCAGCGGCGAGCTCGTCCCACGGTATCCGAAAGCCGTCGACACTCAGCTTCAGGGCGACCGGAATTGCTCCCTGCAGCCGCACGATCGGCGCATAGCTGTCAAAAGCGGGGTCAAAGTAAATCACTTCGTCACCGGGATGCACGAGCCCGGTAATGGCCGCGTAGATTCCCTGACTCGCGCTCGCAACGACGGTGACCTCGTCGTCAGCGTCGTAACGAGCCCCCGTCAGTGCTTCGCATTTGTTTGAGATCGCCTCACGCAGCGCCGGCAAACCCGTCATCGACGCGTACTGGTTACGCCCTGTCCGCATAGCGTCGACTGCATGATCGACCAGGCGGGAATCGCAGTCGAAATTAGGAGCGCCCTGCGAGAGATTCAAGGCCTGATGCTTCGCCGCCAGATCTCCGATGACCGAAAAGATCGTGGTGCCCACGTCGGGCAATTTCGAGCGTGGGATTGTTGGGGATTGCATCGGGCGACCTCTGTGGACAGGAACGCGAGTCTAGCGCGTGAGCCCTCCGCTTGCGCTCTACGGGGGGCGATACACGCGCCCCTGCCGTCCTCGCGACTCCCCCCGTCGTTGCAGCAGTGCGGCCTTAAGACCCCGACGACTGCAGCCGACGCCCGTTTGGCGGCGCTCCGAAGCGGGCTTCAGCGATGACACACAGAATTTCAAACATCATCGTGGCCCCCACCAGCGCGGTATTACCGGTCTGGTCGTAGGGCGGGGCCACCTCGACGACATCGCCCCCAATCAGGTTCAGCCCCCGGAGTCCGTGCAGCAGGCGCTGCGCTTCCAGTGCGGTGATCCCGCCAACCTCCGGCGTACCCGTGCCTGGTGCAAAGACCGGATCGAGGCCGTCGACGTCGAAGGAGATGTACGTCGGCCCATCACCCACCACGCGACGCGCTTCCTTGATGACCTCGTCCACCCCCATCGCTGCGAAGTCTTCCATGAAGACCACTCGCATCCCGCTGTTGAGGGAGAAGTCGACGCCATCCATCAGGTTCTGACCGCCCCGAATGCCGATCTGGATCGTTCGCTTGGGATCGAGGAGCCCGTGCTCCACCGCGAGTCTGAACGGTGCGCCGTGGGTGAACTTGGAGCCGTAGAGATCACCCCATGTGTCCGTGTGAGCGTCGATATGCACCATACCAATCGGGCCGGACGCAGCAATCGCCTGAAAAATCGGGAAGGTAATGGAGTGATCGCCGCCTGCAGTCACCGGAATGATCCCGGCGGCATGGATGTGACGGTAGTAGTCCGCGATCTCGGCCGTCTGCTTCTCGAGATCGTAACGACCCGAAAAACGCACGTCGCCGAGGTCGGCGATACGGCACAGGTCGTAGGGATTCATTCGCATCCCTAAATTGAAGCCCCGCATGAGGCTGGATGAGTTGCGGATCTCACGCGGGCCATGGCGCGCACCCGGTCGATTGGTGACGCCCAGATCCGTGGGCACGCCGATAAGACCGATATCGACGTCCGAGAGGCTCGTGGCCAGCGGCGCTCGCATGAAGGTTGCGATTTCCGCGTACCGCGGCTCCTTCATCGGCTCGTAGTCTTTTCCGTCGACGATGCCGGTCTTGCGGTAGCTCATTGCGTTCTCATCCAGTGACTTATAGGTGGCTCGGTGCTGCATCCGCGTCCCCGGACGCTGGACCCGAGAAGAGCGTGAAGGCCATGTAGACGACGAAGCTCGACCCGAGTCCCGCGTAGATCGGCGCATCGGAGTCCACACCCTTGAAGTATAGGAGCCCGACGACCGCGGCCGCGCCGACCGCGATCGAGAACAGTGCACCGGTTGCAGACCCGCGACGCCAGAGGATCGCACCGATCACGGGCACAAAGAGCGCGCCCACGAGCAAATCGTAGCCGACAGAGAGCGCCGCAATGACGTCGGTGGTCAAACA
>CAIWTI010000125.1 GCA_903915545.1 uncultured Actinomycetes bacterium
CGACGAGATCGTCGTCCTTGACGACGGTCGCATCAGTGGGCGCGGCACGCACGACGATCTGATCGACACGAACCCCGTCTACCGCGAGATCTACGAGCATGGCCAGGTCGGCGGTCGTATTCCGGAGCCTGAGGCCGCCTAGTGCGCGTCTGGCAACCAGGATCGACGCTCACCCAGGGCGGCTCGAAGAAGGTCGAGGATTGGTCGTGGGGTGCAACGAAGCGTCGCCTCACCACGCTCTGGCGTTTGGCGCGCCCCTACAAGCTGCGAACGATCGTCGCGATCGTCGCTCTGCTCGCCTCAACCGCCGCGAGCCTGGCGCCGCCGTTCCTGATCGGCCGCGCGGTCGACGATGTTCGGAAGGGAAACACGCACAGCCTTGGACTGATCGTCGTCGGCTTCGTCGCGTCGGGCGTGATCGTCTTCCTGTGCTCGTACGCGCAGACGTACTTCACAAGCTGGACGGGCGAGCGGATGCTTGCCGACCTGCGCAACCACATGTTCCGGCACTTCCAGCGGCTGCCGCTTGGCTTCTACGAGCGGACGCGAGCAGGCGTGCTGATCTCGCGCCTAACGAATGACGTCGAGGCGCTCGACCAGCTCGTCACCGACGGTGCGGGCTCCCTGATTCAGAACTCGCTCACGCTCGCTGGGTCGGCTGTGCTGCTCTTCATTCTCGACTGGCGCCTCGCGCTCGCGACGCTCACGGTGATTCCGCTGTTGATCGGTGCGACGATGAGCTTCCGCAAGCGCTCGGGCCGCTCGTACCGGAAGGTGCGAGAGACGCTCGGCGCCGTGACGGCGACGCTCGCCGAAGACATCGCGGGCATGCGCGTGCTGCAGGCATTCACACGCGAGCGGCACGCACGCGAGCACTTCGATCGCGTCGCCCGCACCTACCGCAACGCCAACCACGAGACCGTCGTCCAGCAGGGCTTGTACTTCCCGTTTGTCGAATTCCTCTCGGCCGCAGCCACCGCGGTCGTCCTCGGATACGGCGGGTACCTCGTGTTCGAGGGGCAGACGACGATCGGTGTCCTCGCCGCGTTCCTTGCGTACCTGACGAACTTCTTCGACCCGGTGCAGCAGCTCTCGCAGCTCTACAGCACGTTCCTGCAGGCCGTTGCGGCACTCGACAAGATCCAGGAGGTGCTTGAGGTCGAGCCGACCGTCAACGATCCCGAGACGCCGGTCGAACTGCCCGAGATCCAGGGCCACGTCGAGTTCGATGACGTCCACTTCACGTATGGCACGGGCCCCGAAGTGCTGCACGGTCTCACGCTCGATGTGCCGCCCGGCACGACGGTGGCGCTCGTCGGCCACACGGGCGCTGGCAAGTCGACGATCGCAAAGCTGATCGCTCGTTTCTACGACCCAACGGGCGGGCGCGTGTTGATCGACGGTGTCGACCTGCGCGAGGTGCGTCAGGAAGCGCTCCGCAGCCGACTCGGCATCGTCCCGCAGGAGGGCTTCCTCTTCGCGGGCACGGTCGCCGAGAACATCGCGTTTGGTCGACCCACCGCGTCGCAGGAGGAGATCGCGGCCGCAGCCGCCGCCGTTGGCGCTGACGACTTCATCGGGAAGCTCGAAGACGGGTACGAGACGCAGCTCGGTGAGCGCGGCTTCCGGCTCTCGCTCGGCCAGCGACAGCTCATCGCGTTTGCGCGTGCACTCCTCGCCGACCCGCGCATCCTGATCCTGGACGAAGCGACAAGCTCGGTCGATATCGGCACGGAGCGTCGCATTGAGCTCGCCCTGCGGAAACTGCTGCACGGCCGCACTGCGTTCGTGATCGCCCATCGCCTCTCGACGATCCGTGACGCTGATCGCATCGTCGTTCTCGAACACGGCACGATCGTCGAGCAAGGCACCCACGACGAGCTACTCGCCCGCCGCGGTCGGTACGCAGACCTCTACGGCAACTGGTCCGAAACCGCGGCGTAGCGCCGCCAGGCAGCGACCATCGCGAGTCGCTGCATGATCGTCGGGTGGTTTTCGAGCATCACGTAATCCCACGTTGGCGGGTTTGGCTCGTCGAGCGATGTCGGCACGAACGCCTTGAACAGCCCGTCTGCAGCAGCGGGGTCGCGGCTTGATTGCAGCGCGATCCAGTCGGCCTCGGCCTCCATGTGGCGCGTCACGAGGCTCTGTGCTGGCGCGCTGACGAGCTGCACGACAACGAACGCAAGCAACGCGAGCGGCACAGCCTCCGGCTGACGAATGCCACCGCGCCTACGGGCGAGGCGCGCCACGACGTAGAAGCTCGGGAAGGCGAACAGCACGCTCCACAACACGCCCTTCAGGATGTGATCGCTCTTCGCGTGACCGAGCTCATGCGCGATGACGACACGAACCTCGGCGCCTGTGAACCGCCCTGAGAGCATCGTGTCCCACACAACGACCTTCGTGCTGGAGCCAAAGCCCATCGTCTCGGCGTTCGGCAGCGACGTCGCACGCGAGACCTTCTGAACAGCCACGGGGATCGACCGCAGGTGATCTCGCTTCTCGAGCGTGTGCACATCGGCGACGAGCGTTGGATTTCGCAGCGGGTGCGAGGTCGTCAGGTACGGCGAGACGAACGCCAAGAGCAGCGTCACAGCGCCCAGGAGAGGCGCGGCGGCGATCCACCACCGATCGTGCAGCACCTTGGCGATCGCCATAACGATTCCGAGCGCCGCTGCGAGTACGACGAACTCGAAGCCAAGGGCAGACCAACCCCCAAAGATCACCTGCCAGTACCCCTCGGTCACGAGACCGTGGCGGCGCTCCCACCACAGGCTGATGACATCGAAGGGAAGCTCAGCGAGCCACAGCAGCGCGAAGCCGAGCATGCCAAGGAGCATTCCGGTGCCAACAGGGCCAGCCGCCGACTCCCGCATGAAGCGCGCGCCGCGCCAGGCGTACAGCGCGAACACGACAACCTCAACGAGGGTCTCGAGGAGCCACAGCAGCCGGCTGAAGCTGCTGAACGAGGAGGCACGATGGAGCGCAGCCGGCGAGAAATAGTCGTGCGGGTTGAGGTGCGGAAGCGTGAGCGATGGGACGGTCGAGCTAGCCCACAACCGCCATGCAACGAACCCCCAAGCAGCAGCACCGAGCGCAAGCGCCAGTGCCCGCAGGGTTCGACTCAAACGTTCTCTTCGCTGGGTGGTGGCGTGTCGTCGGGAGCCGCTGGCTCCGTCGCCTGGGCGACCGGAACGTGTACCGCGTCCGCTGTGTCCTCGGTCGGGGTCGGCGCGACGGGCGCCTCGGCGCTGGGTTCCTCGTGTGCCTCCGCGAACGGTGCGACCGGCTCGTCTGCTCCTTCGAGCGGGCTTGCGTGCGGGTACACGTCTGTGATCAGGAAGAGGTAGCTGTAGAGCTGCGCGCTGTAGCGAATCGCATAGGCCGAGTAGTTACGCAGTCCCCACGGCGCCGACCCACGGAAGATCGCTGTGAACCACATGAGCACCGCGGCAACGAACAGTCCAGCGCTCAGCGCAGCCGAGATAAACAGGGCCGGGATGGCGAGCCAGAAGCGGAAGAGCGTGCGGAGGCGCTTCTGCTTTTCGACGCCTGGGAGCTCGATGTCGATTGGGTAGCTGCCTTCCGCACCGACGAAGCCCGGGAACGGGTTCGCGACGAGAAGCAGGAACGAGTATTCGCGACGAGAAGCAGGAACGAGTAGACGTGGAAGCCGTAGCGCACAAAGCGCGTGAGGAAGCGATGGAGGCTCTTCGCCGGTCGCCCCGCGAAGAGAACGACAAACCACTGGATGACGACGACGAACATCGCGACGAACCCCCAAAGCCAGAGCCACACCAGGTGGGGGATCGCGAGCGCTAGCCGGAAGAACGCAGTGACACGTGACCGGCGCAGATCGTGGGCGTCGCCGACAAGCCGAACGGGATGCAGCGGCGGGCGCTCAAAGTGGCCGAGCAGCTCGGTGGGATCGGCGTTCGGGTAGCGATCCGTCAGGAGAAGGACGTACGCGAGTGTCTGCGCGCGGTACCCAATTGCGTACGCCCCCGCATCGCGAAGGCCCGATGTCATGCGTCCACGGAAGACGCCCGAGAACCAGCCGAGGATGAAGGCGACCGACAAAATTCCGCCACTGCCCCAGGACGCGCCGAGTCCCTTGGCGTCCCTACCGGAGGCGATATACCCACCTCCACCCCCACCAAGAGCGGTCGTAAACACGAGGGCAGGCAAGGCAAGAACGATCCGAAGCAGCACCTTCCGCCGTGAAAGCTTGTCGCGTTCAGGGAGTGTGAGCTGTATCGGATACTGCAGTGACGACCCGTCGAACGGTGGGTACGGATCGGCGATGAAGCTCAGATACGCCAAGAGCTGCGACGAGTACCGGATGTAGGACGAGAAGAAGCCATGCAGTCCCCGTGGCAGGCGCGCCGTCGCGAGCGCCACAAACCACCCGACAATCACGCCGACAACGACCGCAAGCGACCACAGCGCGAACCAGAAAAAGTGCGGGATCGCGAGCAATAGACGGAAGAAGACCGTCAGCCGATTGCGTCGGAGCGTGCCGCGAACTTCGATCCCGACTGGATGCGCCTGCATAGGTCAGTTATGACCTATCGGTTCGGACAATGCAACGAAGCCGCCAACTCACCGGCCGGGCCGCGGTCTAGAGTGGCGCTGTGGGCACGTATTCCAAAGAGGGGCCGCTTGCGGTCGGCTCGATCATCTCTGCGTCCTGGCAGACATTCCGCTCGCTGCTGCGTCACTGGCTGGCGATTGCGCTCCCCGTCTTCCTCGTTGTTGACCTGATCGGCGCGATCGCGCTCTCGGAATCGAACAAAACAGCCCGAAGTGTCTGGGCCGTCGCCGGCATCCTTGCGTCGATCATCGGCGCGTTGCTGCTCCAGGGGGCGCTGACGCTCGCGGCAGAAGACGTGACCGACGGTCGCGTCGATCTTTCGGCCGAGAAGGTGTTTGAGCAGGCACGCGGACGGCTGCCGGCTCTCTTCGGGACGATCTTGCTCGTCATCGCATTCTTTGTTGCCGGGATCGTCGGCGTTGCGCTCATCGGGACACTGCTCAATGGAACCCTGGGCGGAATCCTGGCCGCCGTCGTCGTCGTGATCGCCGTGATCGTCGGCGTTCGCCTGTCGGTGCTCGCACCGGTTGTGGTGCTTGAGCGCAAGAGTGGCCGGGCGGCGATCGACCGCGCCTGGGAGCTCACGCAGGGCCATTGGTTTCTGCTCCTGCGCGTCGTGATTTTGAGCGCGATCATCGTTGGGGTTCCCGCACGAATCGTTGGCGCGATCGTTGCAGCCGCGATTCCCGGGTTCGGCGGCCACTACATCGGAACGGCGATTCCCGATGCGTTCGCGGCACCGCTCCCCGCGTTGGCGTTGGTGCTCACGTACTTCCGGCTGACCCAGGCCGCGGCGCCCACGACTGAGCCTCCGCTCCTACCGCCGCTCGCGTCGCACGAGCCGCCCGAAACGGTCTGATGACAGACGACGACCTCGATCCGACCGTTGCACCGCCGGCCGAGGAGGTCGAGCGCGAGACGCGGATGACGCCCACCGAGGCAATCGCGAAGATGAAGATTCGGCTGCCCGAGCGTGGCAACCGCAAGCTGCGCCAGGTCGTCGAGCGCGTCAATCGCGACGATCAGTTGAAGGCCTGGTGGCATGTCTCGAACGTGAACGCTGTGGCGCGGATGAAGATCAACGACCACTCCTGGGTGCACATTCAGATCGTCACGAACATCGCGCTCAAGCTTCTGCGGGCGCTCGACAAGCACGGCGTGCAGCCATCGATGGTGACCGACTACGGACTGGAGATGGACGACGCCGAAGTTGTCGTCGCGCTCGAGTCGTTGCTGCACGACGTCGGAATGTCGGTGCACCGCGTTGGCCATGAAGATTTCAGCCTCTTCCTTGCGGCACCGAAGCTCCGCGAACTCCTTACTGGCATCTACGAGGAGCCCGACCTGACGGTGGTCGTGTCGGAGGTGCTCCAAGGCATCATCAGCCATCGCTCCGACGGTCAGCCGTTCACCATCGAGGCCGGCGTGTTGCGGGTCGCCGATGCGCTCGATATGGAGCAGGGCCGTTCGCGCATCCCGTTTGAGAAGGGCCATGTCGGCATCCACTCGCTTTCGGCCGCTGCCATCGACGACGTTTCGATCATCGACGGTGAGAAGAAGCAGATCCGCATCTCGATCACGATGAACAACTCCTCCGGCATCTACCAGGTCGATGGTTTGCTCAAAGCGAAACTGCGCGGCTCAGGGCTCGAGCGCTACATCGAGGTCGTCGCCCACATCGACACCGAGGCCGAGAAGCGC
>CAIWTI010000126.1 GCA_903915545.1 uncultured Actinomycetes bacterium
ACCACCCTCCCCTCGATGGGGAGGATCGACGTGCGAAGCACGGCGGGGTGGGGTGATGCTGCGATTTCTTCTCAGGTCAGGTTGAAGCCGCAAGGCTTTGAAAGCGCGCGGACGCGCGCTACCCCCACCCCGTCATCGCTTCGCGATGCCGACCCTCCCCGCAAGGGGGAGGGTGATTCAGCACCGCTCCAGAATGTGCAGGCCGCGCGTCCGGTCGATCAGGAAGATCAGCCCGCGCTCGTCCACATAGACGTCGTTGCTCGACACGCGCCGCGCGCCCTCGGGCACGTCGGGCACGTAGTAGGCGACCTCCTTCGGCGCATGGGGACGCGCGATGTCCACGATGCGCAGGCCGTTGGCGAACCAGGCCACCGGAACCTCGGTGCCCGTGATCTTCTCCACCGGCTGGTGGCAGCCCGTCATGTTGGGCTGGGGCGAGCCGCCCAGATGTTCGAGCTGGAAGCTCGCGAAGGGCACAGGCCTTTCCTCGACGGTGGCATCGACGAGCCACAAGAAGGCTGGCGGGCCCTCGCCGATCTTGGCCACGTCCTCATCGGCCACGACGAGGATCTTGCGGCCCTCGATCTCGAAGGGCACCGGCACGGCGCTGTGGGTGGGGCAGTTGAAGGGCGGGCTCCAGTCGAGGCCGGAGACGAGCTTCGGCTTGCTCATGTCGGCGATGTCGAGAATGACGAAGCCGCCATGCCAGTAGCTCACATAGAGCCGGTCACCGAAGCGCAGCGGATGGTGGCAGCGATGCTCGGTGCCCTTCCACGTGGGCTCCTCGCCACCAGCGATCCACTGGCCGGGCATCCACCAGCGGCCCACTTCCTGCGGGCGCGTGGGATCGGCGAGATCGAGGATCATGGCGATGTTGCCGCGATAGCCCTCGACGGTGGGCGAGCCATAGACGTAGCGCCCGTCGAAATCGAAACGGTGCACGCCGCTGCCATCCGTCTCCCAGCGATGCACGAGCTTCGGCTGCATCGGGTTCTCGATGTCGTAGATCGCAAGTCCGCCGCGGATGCCGCCCGAGTCGGGGCCCATCAGTTCCTGATTGATGACCATGAGGCCATTGCCGACACGCACCTTGTGGGAGTGCATGACGTCGGGCACTTCGAGCTGCGCGACCTGCCGCGGGTTCCTGGGATCGCGCACGTCGACCACGGTGGTGCCGTGGGGCGCCTTCATGTGGCCGATATAGGCGAAGCCCTTCTCGACCACGACCTGCCCGCCGCCGACTGCATCGAAATAGCCGACCTCGCGGATGCCTTTTGCCTGACTCACCGGCGCTTCTCCCTGTTGTGGGGCGATTCTAATTGCAGTGCGCGGAAAAATCAGCAGTCTTCCTCCAACAGATCGGGGAGAAGACATGAAGGTTTGCATTTTCGGCGCGGGCGCCATCGGCGGTCATCTGGCAGCGCGGCTGGTGTCGAGCGGCGCGGCGGAGGTTTCGGTGGTGGCGCGTGGCGCGCATCTGGCGGCCATGCGCGACAGGGGCATCCTGCTGAAGGCCGAGGGGCGGGAATTTGGCGGACGCCTCGCCCATGCCACAGACGATGCCTCAACCTTGCCGGCACAGGACCTCGTGGTCGTGACGCTGAAGACCCAGTCGCAGGCGCAGATCGCCCTGCCGCTGGCGCGCCTGCTCGACAAGGGCGGCGTGGCGCTCTTTGCGCAGAACGGACTGCCCTGGTGGTGGAACCACGCCATCGGCACCGGTGGCGCCCTGCCGCTGCTCGATCCCAAGGGCGAATTGTGGAATGCGGTGGGTGGTGCGCGCGTCATTGGCGGCGTCATCAACTCGTCCAATGCCGTCACC
>CAIWTI010000127.1 GCA_903915545.1 uncultured Actinomycetes bacterium
CACACACAAATCAACACACACACAAATCAACACACACATCATCGATCGTGGCGACGTATCGCGCCGAGCGGCCCGCGGGCCGTCACACCGATAGCCTCCGCGGCGGTCGCGCGTCCCGGCGCCGACCGGCCGACCAAATCCCTCAGCGCGCCGTGACCGGCCGTGCGCGCCGACGACGCGCCACAAAAGCCAGCGCCGACAGACCAAGCCCGAGACTGGCGCCGGCCGCCGGCAACGGCACCACGGACGAACCGCCTGTCGGCGTAAAGGTGATCGTGTCGGTGTACTGGCCGAGCCAGAACGAGGAAAACCCGGGCAGCGGCTGGGCAGCGACCTGGAACAGCGTCGTGTACGTGCCCCCGGTGACCTCGAAATCCCAGACCCGCGACGTACCGGCCGCGCTCGTGAAGCCGGCCGCGCTGTTCGGTGCGCGGACGAGGCTGGCCGAGCTGCCGGCACCCTTGACGAGCGAAAAGTCGAGCTGAGATAGCGACGAGAACACGTCGTTGTCGGTCAGCCGGACTTCGAGGACGCCGTCGCCCGGCAGGATGTAGGCCGAGCTGAACAGCGTCGACGAACCGGTCGTCACGAGCTGCGTCGTGTTCTGCAGCGTCAGCGAGCCGACGACCGTCGCGCCGGCGTGAGCCTGACCGGTGACGGCCAGCAGCGAACTGCTGATCACCCAGAGCGGAGCGGTCTTGGCGGCGGTGATTCTGATTTCCATGGGGTCCCCTGATCTGTCTTGCGGGTCGGCTGCGGCGCGGCGTCGGTGCGCGCCGTCGGCCAGACCCCGTGGTTATCCGTTCGCTATCTTCGCGACCACGGCATCGCGTGCCGTGGCCTGACCGCCGACGAGGTCGTCCTGGCGGTAGACGTATTTCGCGTAGAGGTAGTGACGCAGCGAATCGCCGGTCGCCTCGACCTGACCGTCCGGTCCGTTGACCGCGTTCAGGCGCAGCTTCAGGTACGGCTGCTGCGTGCCACTCATCGCCAGCAACACCACGTCGTCGTGGTCGACGAGGCGCTCGTCGTCGGCACCTTCATTGATGATCGCCTCGAGCCGGAACGCATCGAGGTCGAAGTGCGCGATCAGATCGCAACCGGCCTCGACGAAGACGGGCACCAGGTTACGGCCGCGGATTTCCGGATCGCACAGCGGGGCGATGCGGTTGAGCATCGACTTCAGAGCAAAGCGAATCACATCCGAATCGCGAACGCCGAGACGCTCTGCCACCCGCTTGATCTTACGAACGTCACTCGACCCGAGGCGGATCGAAACCGCCTGCTTGCGTTGCTCGCTCACGTCTGTCTTTCCCCTAGCGTTGTTATGCATCTCAAGGCGCGCTTGAAGGTAGAAGCAAAGTATTTCCTTTGCTTGTCATTTCCGTGACGTTAATCACGCTTTCGTCATAGATATCAGGGCCGTATGTAGTTGTTTGGTATTCATTTGTCTTTGTGAAACAATTATTAAAGCCGAGAAGCTGAAGTTGTTTCTAGGTTGGAAGGCCGTACGATCCGGGTCCGTTTCCCGCGCTTTTTCGACCGGCTAAGCTTGGGTACGGGGCCGGAAACGGGCGTTTTGCGCAAAGCGGGAGC
>CAIWTI010000128.1 GCA_903915545.1 uncultured Actinomycetes bacterium
ACTACGGCGCGAACCTCGTCGAGCTGCTGGTCTCACCTCTCGATCACCGCTGGGATATCGGCGGACGCTGGATCGTCGCCGGCTCGATCCCACTGATTGCCTTCGCTGCGTGGCGTGCGATCGAGCGCGTGCGACGCGACCTCAGTCCACACTGATGCGTCGCCTTTGGGTTTGGCTGCTTACCGTTCCGCTCTCGCTTGTTGGCGTCGAGTCTGCCCACGCGCTCGGAAACGCCTTGTTCGGATCGCCTACGGGCGACGAGCTCTTTGCATCGCAGGCTGCGTTCCGCGGCGACCTCGGGCCGACCGCAGCGGCACTCGCCGCGCTCGTCGCGATCGCGGTGATCTCGCGCGTCACGGGGAGCTGGTCAACGGGGACCAGATTTCGGGCCCTGCCGTTCGCGCTCCTTGCCCCCGTTGCATTTCTCACGCTTGAACTCGCCGAAGCCGCGTCTGCCGGGCACGTCGGCCTTGCCGTATTCACGGCCCCAGCATTCTCCGCTGGCCTCGCTCTGCAGGTCCCGTTTGGCGCAATTGCCTACGTCGTCGCGCGCAGCCTTCTGCGCATCGGTGACGCAATCCGTCGTGTCCTTCGCGTCGCCTGCACGCGGCGTAGGCAGTCGGCCGTCGTTTTCCGCGGCTGGTTTGCCGCCGAATGTGCCCCTCGGTCAACGACGTTCTGGTCGAGGCGAAACACGCGCGGCCCCCCGCTCCACCTCTCGGTCTAGCCGTCTGTGACAGACGGCCGACCCCGTCTGTTTCCGACACTGCAGTTCTGATCGAGAGGATTCCCCATGCAGGGACAAGACGTTCGCCCGCGCCTGCGGCGCGTCGGCATTTTCGGTGCGATCGTGGCGGCAGCCATCGCGGTCATTGCCGGACTTGGCTTCACCGTCGCAGGCTTGCTCTGGCCCGTCGGTTCGACCGCCGACGCGGCAACCAGTGCCATGCAGTCGATGGCTATGGGTAGAGCAGTCACTGGCACGCCGTACTGGAACGACGTCGCCGGGACACCGTTCCACGGCGATGGCGTGACGCGCACGTACTACATCTCAGCCGACGAAGTTGTCTGGGACTACGCGCCGAGCCACCGCAACGAGATCACCGGCGAACCATTTGATGCTGTCGCCGACACGTATGTGAAGTCCGGCCCGGGACGGATCGGCTCCCGGTATCTCAAGTGCATCTACCGCAGCTACACCAACGCGTCGTTCACCCACCGGATCACGCGACCTGCCGATCAGGCTTACCTCGGTCTGCTCGGGCCAGTCATTCGGGCAGAGGTCGGAGACACGATCAAGGTCATCTTCCGCAATACCTGCCCGTTCCCAACAAGCATGCATCCACATGGCGTCTTCTACGGCAAAGGGAGTGAGGGCGCACCTTACGACGACGGGACGAAGGGCAAGCTGAAGCTCGACGACGGTGTCCCCACGGGCGATCGCCACACCTACACATGGCCTGTCCCGGAACGCGCGGGCCCTGGCCCTGGCGACGGAAGCTCAGTCATGTGGATGTACCACTCGCACACCGACGAAGTGGCGGACACGTACGCGGGTCTGATCGGCCCGATGGAGATCACCCGGCGTGGCGATGCCCGACCAGACGGCAGCCCGAAGGACGTCGATAAGGAGTTCTTCGTTCTTTATTCGGTGATGAACGAAACCCTCAGTCCCTTCCTCGCTGCCAACATCAAGCGGTTTGCGGCACCGCCCTACCCGGCGCACCCAGACGATGACGAGGAGTTCGGCGAATCGAACCTCATGCACTCAATCAACGGCTACGTCTTTGGCAATCAGCCGATGATGACCATGCACAGGGGCGATCACGTGCGGTGGTACGTGATGAGCATGGGAACGGAGGTCGACCTCCACACACCCCATTGGCATGGGAACGACGCGCTCGTAAACGGGATGCGTATGGACGTCGTCAGTCTGCTCCCAGGAACGATGGTCGTTGCCGACATGGTTCCGGACAACGTTGGGACGTGGCTCTTCCACTGCCACGTCAACGACCACATCCGAGCTGGAATGTTGACGCGCTACCGCGTCGTCGACTAGGTGCCGAAATGAAGAGAGGGGCCCCGTGGGGCCCCTCTCTTCATTTCTACGCGGCGCCTAGCGGCGCAGCGCGTTAGTGCTTTGCGGTCGAGACGAACGCAGCGACGTCCTGGATCTGGGTCTTGCTCAGGATCGCCTTGTACGAGGTCATCGCACCCTTGCCGTTCGTGACGCGGTCAATGACCTTCGCGTACGCCGGCTTTGTCTTGTCGAGGTTCGGACCGACAACGCCCGTACCCGCGGCAGCCTTGAGGGTGTGGCATGCGCCACAGCCGGTGCTGACGAAAACCTTCTTGCCGTTGACGGCGTTGCCCGGATTTGCGGCGCCCGCAACCGGAGCACCGACGGCGAGGGTGGCCACAACAACCGCGCTCTTGATACCGATGCGCTTGATCAACATTCCTCCATCGTCGTTCTGGATTTGGGCCCGGAAAAGCTCCCGGTACTGTAGCGGCCAGGTCCCGAAGAAGCCCCCGACAACCGTCTCATGCAGGAGTACCTGCAGCCTTCGGAGCCGCATCGAGGACTTCGCGAACCTTGCGGCGGAGCGAGTCGACGGTGAACGGCTTCTGCAGAAACGCCATGCTCGAGTCGATCAGGCCACGGTCGGAGATCGCGTCCCCGGTGTAGCCCGAGATAAAGAGGACACGGAGATCGGGCTGGTCGGCAAGCAGCGCGTCACGCAGCTGACGGCCGTTCATCCCCGGCATCATCACGTCAGTTACGACGAGATCGACGCGACCGAACGCGCGCAGAAGCTCGAGCGCCTGATCGCCGTTCTCCGCGACCAGAACGTCGTATCCCGCTTCGCGCAGAACCCGTTCGGCAAACGTCCGGACGAACTGTTCATCCTCGACGAGCAGGACGCGTTCAGTGCCTCGCGCATCGGCCGTGGGAGCATCCGCGGATGCAACTTCAGGCACGACACCCTCGACGCGTGGCAGGAAGACATTGAACGTCGTTCCCGTGCCGAGCTCGCTTGTCACCGTGACAAAGCCGCCGCTCTGCTCAACGACACCGTAGACCGTGGAGAGTCCAAGTCCCGTGCCTTCACCCTGCGCCTTGGTGGTAAAGAACGGCTCAAAGCAGCGTGCGAGCGTCGCCTCGTCCATGCCGGTGCCGGAGTCGGTGACGGCCAGCATCGAATACCACCCCGGGTTCGACCCCGGATGCATTTCGACGACCTTCTCGTCGAACTCAACGTTCGCAGTGGTGATCGTGATCGTTCCACCGTCGGGCATGGCGTCGCGGGCGTTGAGGGCGAGGTTGAGGAGCACCTGCCCCATGCTGGCCGGGTCGGCCTTGATCGGGCCAATGTCCGGCTCGAGGTGCGAGATGATCGTGACGCCCGAGAGCAACCGCTCAAAGAGCAACTGTGTTTCTCCGACGACGTCGTTCAGGTCGACGACCTGGGTGGAGAGCGTCTGCTGCCGGCTGAAGGCGAGCAGCTGCTGGGTGAGATCGGCAGCGCGGTTGGCCGCCATGAGGATCTGCTGCACCTCCTCGTTGGTTCCCTCGTGCGCGGCGAGTAGCAAGAGCTCGCCGTAGCCGGAGATCGCCGTCAAGAGGTTGTTGAAGTCGTGGGCGATACCGCCCGCGAGCTTGCCGACCGCCTCCATCTTCTGCGACTGCAGGAGCTGTGCCTGGGTGCGCTCAAGGGCGGCACCTCGCTCGGCGACGCGCTGCTCGAGCTCCTCACTCCAGCGGGAGAGCTCGGCGTTCGAGGCGCGGAGCTCGTCGCGGGCCTGGCGAACACCTTCGCGTGCCTGGTCGAGCGATACAGCTGCGCGCGCGACCTCGTCTTGCATGGCGTTGAACGAGTCGGCCATCACGCCGACCTCATCGTTTGTGCGGACGATGACCGGCTCGACATCGACCCGCGCGTGGGCTTCATCGAGACGGCCTTCGCCGAGCGCTGTCATAGCGCGCGTCAGGTCGGCAATCGTTCCGCGTGTGAGCCTGTTGGCCGCGCTCGTGACCTCTTCAAGGGCATGGGCGATCATGCCCGGCAGCACGAGACCGACGGTGATCGTGAGCAAGGCGACGGCTACGAAGATGTCTTCGAGCAACGTGACGAGCTCCTGATGGCCCTTGTCGACGCTCGAAACAGCAAGGAGGTAGCCGAGCGCGTCGAGTGCGAGCACACCGAGCATCGCGCCAGTGAGCTTCACGTGCAGCGAACGCGGGATCCGCGGCGTGCTGCTCGTCTGGACGTTTGTGCGGGAGCGACGCTTATCGTCCCAGCGCCGCCACGCGAAAAGACCTGCGCCGCAGTAGGCGAGACCGATGCCGGCGAGGACGGTCGGAAGCCCGAACTGCTCGAATCCAACGACCGTCGCGACACCCCAGACGATCGCGGCGATCAAGCCGAGGTTGACCCACCCTCGCGGCGCGCGATAGGGGCGCTCCCAATCGGGTGCGTTGCGGCGCAGCAGCCACACCGCGACGCTCGGGAGCGCGATGCCGATGAGGTACGTGAGGTTCGCTGCGGCGATCACCCAGGTCGGGTCGCCGGTGAGCAAGAAGAGGATCGCCATCACGGCAGTGAGGGCAGTCGCGACCCATGGAGCGTCGCGACGGTTGCGCCAGGCGAGCGCCCGGGGAAGCAAGGCGTCTTCGGAGAGCTGCGAGAGCGTCCGTGAGGCACCGGCGAGCGGCTGCAGCGACCCGTGGAACATGTTGAAGACCATGAACCAGATCGCGAGCGACTTCGCGAGGCCGCCGAAGAGCGGTGCGTAGGTCGGGCCGAGCGTCGTCGCGAGATCGCCGCCGATTCCCGACGGGCCGATCACGCCGAGCCAGATCACGGGCAGGAAGAGGAAGTAGACGCTGGCCATACCGGCGGCCGCGAACATCGCGCGCGGAACGTTCTTGGTGGCGTTGACCGTCTCACCGACGTGGCACGCGGCCGCCTCGAAGGCTGGGGCTGCGAAGCCAATCAGGTAGAGACCGGCGAACGCGCTCGTGAACCATCCGAACGCGCCGCTAAAGGGTGTTGTCAGATCCCACGTGAAGGACTGCGTCCAATCGACGTGGCCAGAAAAGACGGGGATGATGCCCGAGAGGAACGCGAGCGCGGCCGCTGCGGTGGCCATCGGGATCGCCAAGCGGGTGACGAGGCGAATGCCCATCAGGTTGACCCACATAAAGAAGAGGACGATCGCGGCCGCCATCAGCTTCACGGGCAGGCCCGGGAGATACCACTCGTGGATCGCTGACGCCGAGAGGATCGCCGTCAGGCCACACGTCGGAACCCAGCCCCACCAGTAACAGACGCCCGTGAGGTTCGAGAGCACCGGGTTGTACGGCCGGAATGCTTCGGCGCAGGTCGCGGCAATGCCGCCAACGCGGTTTGGCCACATCATGATCAGCTCGGTCCAGCCCGGGAGCGCGGCCCAGGAAAGGAGCAGACCGATAATCAGTAGCGGGACGGCAGCAGTCCCCTGCGTCAGCAGGAGCGCGCCGATCAGGAACAGGCTCTGATTCGAGCCGCCCATCGCGAGGGCTGTTGTCCCGAACCACCCAATCGTGCGGGGATGCTCGCGCGGAGCAACCTCCTGCTGCACAAGGTGCGGCAGACGCCGACGCAACGCTCCTGGATGTGCACTCACCTGAAATCGCCCTCCACTTCAGCCTCGCCGCCCGCCGAGGGTCTCACTACCGGTGAATTCGCATCCTGCGAAGACGTGCTCCTGCGAGAGTTCATCGGCAGCGACGCAGCGTTCTTTAGCGCCGATCTCGTGCTCTTTGTCATTCGCCACTATCGAGCCGAAACCCTACTCGGGCGCACGTATGGACGAGGTACGAAATCCGGCGCGCCGCCTACTCAACTCCCGAAGCGCCCGGTCGCTACACTCGGTTGCGCAGTGCCCTCTTAGCTCAGTTGGTAGAGCACCTCCATGGTAAGGAGGGGGTCAACGGTTCAAGTCCGTTAGAGGGCTTCACGAAACGGCCTGTTGTAGAGCCATTTCTACGAGGCGGCCTCCCCAGTCACAAGATCGTGTGTGACCAATATGTGAGACGCGACCGAGAGGACGGTGGGGGCAGCCCTCTAGGAGCCGCTCTGCACTGATGGGGTTTGCCTAGAGACGACGCGAAGAGATCGGCGTGTCATCCGTTCGCTCTCCGCAATCGAACGTCTCTAGACCGCCAAGCATGGACGCTGGTTGTAGTTCGAACGACTACGTCCCGTCGCGCGGCCACTGCGTTCCGCCTGCGCCCAACCACATCGACATCACGACGGTATCGCCGAAGCTTTCAAGCATCTTCCTGGCAGGCTGACCTTCCAGGTATGTCACGTAGTGGGGCTTCCCTCTTTCTGCGTCAAGAGACTCCCTGCCTTGCTATGGAAAGAACACGTAAAGTCCAGTTGACATAAACCGCCTAAGTGAGCTAGCCTTCCTATCGGATCGCACGTACCCAACCGTGTGTCCACCAGCGAAAGCCGCGCAAGCGGCTTTCTGCGTTCTATACCTCAATAGGGTCGACACCAATAGGCCCTATGAGGATGACGGGCGCATCGCGCTTGCTTTGATAGATGCTTCTGAGACGGCGTAAGGTCGCTTGTCGCTTACTGTTATCACAGTAGCCAAGGTCGATGCGTCTCTCTAGGAACGCCACGAGATCGGCGGGCCATACACCGGGACTGTGTTTGCTCCGGCAGAACATCGCTGTCTCAAGGATCGGTGTTCCATGTACCCCATAGCTGGCTTTGCCATCGTGTAGCAGTTGGACGACGCGTGTTGTGGTGGCGTGTTCCTCGTCGCAAACCAGGACAACGTACTCGCCCAATTCATTCGCGACGCGTTCGATCTCCGGCACCAACTTCGAAAGCACCTCCATGCGCCACTCCGTCAGCGCAGGCGCTCCTTCGGAACCGGGTATATGTGCAGCGACGATCACACGAAGGGCATGGCTCCTCATGACCTCAAGGCCACGACGATAAAGAGCGATACGGTGGTGGGGGTGCATTCCTTTGAACTCATGAGTGCCGTGGAAGAGGCCCGTCGCGTGCAACTCAGTGTCCAGCGGTAGGCCGTCACTGCTGGCGACCGCGAGAAGCTCACGCCAATAGTCGCCAAGTACCGTTTCATGCACGATCACAGCCGTCATCCAATAGCCGACGTATTGGCTGTTGTCATATGACTCGTCGCTGTACGCGATGATCATGGCTCAATGAACCTTGTCATGCCGAAGCTCGGTCTCGCAACGTGCCGAGCTTCGCGCCCAATGCGCGCTTGACGGCGACATCGACGTGGTAGCGCTGCATCGCAGCTGCCGTCAATGCCTCCTCTGAAAGAGCCGACGCCATATCCTTCGGCGTCCACTCCTGCGAGCCATGCAACGCTTGAACCCCTAGTACCGTCTCGATCAGCGCTTGCTCGAACCACTCGTGGACGACATCGCGGATTGTCGACTTCGCGCCGCTCACACCGGAGTAGAAGTCTGCCCAGCGCTCCTCCATGTCCGTGAAGACCCGGCAGTCGGCGTTGATCTGCAGGAGGTTCTTCTCGGGCAGGTACTTCGCCGCTCGATCTTCGAGAAATGGAGGCGTTCGGGTTCCGTCAACAGCGCTGATCCACACAACGTCGGGTGTGGTGTCCACGAGAACATCCTCGGCTGGATCTCCGTCCTCCGCCAGGAACATCGCGTAGATATCACCGGCTCGGCCCCCTGTCCCTCCGCCGCCGCCTGATCCGTTCCGCGTTGATTCGGCCTCGCGAGCTTTGCCGCCAACGGCTGAATCGTCAACCATCTCCGCGCCGAACGGAGTGCGGCGATATCGACTTATCTTGAACAGTTCTCTAATCTGACGCAGCCGCTCGCGAATCGCCTGACGATGGTCGGTCGAGCTAGATCCAGCGGTAACAGCGTCCATGAGCGCCTGAATCTCCTCGGGGAGAAGCTCACGGAACTCCGCGGCCCAGTCGGCCCATGGCAGTGGCTCTCCTTCGCGGAGCAATGCGGTGCGCGCTGTATTCGAGGTGATTCGTGGTTCGCCACCCGGCTCGATATAGAGAACGACGCGGTTGTAACCGAAGATGACGCCGAACAGCTGCAGACGAGCTGTGCCCGCCCGGGCCGTGAGCAGCTCGTACAGCTCGTCCTTGTAGAGCGCAGCGACGTGCCCGCTCGACGCGATGTAGCCAGAGTTTTGGCTTAGAGCTGGCTCATCCTTGAGGATCCACCAATGCACCGTTGCGCCGGTCAAGGGCACCGATCCCGATGACTCCTTGTGCGCGTTCAGGTACGACTCCTGGCCCGTTATGCGTCCGAGGATGTTGGTGTCGGTGTTGGATCGAGGGTACTCCCAGCCCAGACGCGCCCTGATCGTGATCTCGTCCGGGAAACGGAAGTAGCGAGTGTTCAGATACCGCGTGACCCACCGCGATGGGCTGGCCGCATCCTTCGGCGCGGCCATCGTGTCCGCGTCGACGTCGTTCCCGATCAAGATGACCATTGTCCCGTGATCCTTGATCAGGTCCGGCTTGATCGCATCGTCGATGCGCGCCCAATGGCCGAAGGATCCGTCGGGCCGCTGTATCTGTTGCAGCCCATACTTCCCCGTCAGTGGATCGCGCCAGAGGTGCGTCATGTAGCCGACGCCCTCCTTCCACGACAGGTAGATCAAACCCGCGTGGTTGCGAGTCGCAGCAGCGATTTTGGCTCCTACGCCGAAGTTCGCATCGAACGCCTGAACGTGCATCGAAGACGAGAGCTTGTTGATGTACTCCAGCATCTCTTCACCGGTCATCCCAATTCCCGTGTCGATGCACGCAAGCTTGTAGATCCCCGCGAGGTCGTAACGGTTCCAGTCGACGTCCCAGACGATCTCCCCCTTACCGCCGGGGACTTGCTGTACCGCCTCAATGGAGTTTTGGGTCAGCTCCCTGAGGGGCAGTTCCGGAATGCCTGATCATGCGGGGTTGCGGTGCAGATACGTGAGCTCTGCACACGACTATCGAAGGGTCTTGCACATGGGGCAAATCCTTTTCCGCTTAGTGCGGTGATGTTGTCCACAGAAAGGTGCGATTAGCAGCGCTTGTTGCGGAAACCGGGGCTTGGACTGTCCCGATTGGACGCTACGCTTCCGCGAAACAAATTGAGGTGCCAGTTGGCAACGACGCCGGCTCTTGCTCGTCCTGGTGGAGCGCAGACCAGAACCAAGTCGCAGGCACTCCTACAAGACGCACCCCCTCCCTCTCGCGACGACCTTGTCGAGTGGTACGAGGGCAACCGCATGTCCCTAAGCAACATCGCCAAGAGGTTAGGGAAGAACGTCCAGTACGTCCTCTTTTGGATGTCTAGCCACGGCATCCCAAGGCGGGAGTCGCGGGAGGCT
>CAIWTI010000129.1 GCA_903915545.1 uncultured Actinomycetes bacterium
ACCACCGTGCCGCTCGCCACCGCTCCGCCCAGGATCACCTGCACGCCCGCCGACAGCACCACCCCCACCGTGCGCGCGCCCGCGTCGTCGAACTCCTCGCCTCCGGCATAGATCGTGGCGTTGCTCGTCACGCCCCCCGACGCCACGTACTCCAGGCCCCCGTTGCTCACCACGATCCCGCTCGCCACCGCTCCCGACAGGATACGGTCCACCGCATTCGCGCCCACGATCGTGCCGCCGTTCGCATGACCACCCGAGTAGACGTGCATCACGCCGCCCGCACTGATCGTCGCGGCGCTCGCCGTCGCGGTCGTGACCTGCATCACACCGCCCGCGCCGACGATCGTCCCGC
This sequence comes from uncultured Actinomycetes bacterium, assembly GCA_903915545.1. Lineage (GTDB taxonomy): Bacteria > Actinomycetota > Thermoleophilia > Gaiellales > Gaiellaceae > PALSA-600. The sequence goes on from CAIWTI010000129.1 coordinate 353, forward strand.
TCGCCACCGCGTTCGAATCGACCTCCAGGAAGCCGCCCGCGCCGACCACCGTGCCGCTCGCCACCGCTCCGCCCAGGATCACCTGCACGCCCGCCGACAGCACCACCCCCACCGTGCGCGCGCCCGCGTCGTCGAACTCCTCGGCTGAAGTCTAATAGGCACTAGTGTCCTTAGAGGCAACGTCGCTCTGTGCTATTTTCTGCCAAGTAAGCGACGGCAGGACCTTAATGAAACGACGAATTTCAGTCATCGGCCTCGGCTATGTTGGCCTTCCAGTGGCAGCAACCTTTGCGGGGGCCCGGCAGCCCGTCGTTGCCTTCGATATCGACACCCGCCGCATCGGCGAGCTCAAACGGGGCCACGATCGCACCGGCGAAGTGGACGCGGCTGCCCTTGAGGCCACTACCCTTATGTTCACATCCGACGCACGGGACCTGCGCACGGCGGACTTCCATATCGTCACCGTCCCCACGCCGATCGACGCCAGCAAGCAGCCCGACCTCGAGCCGCTGCGCAAAGCATCAGCCACGATTGGCAGCATACTCAAGAAGGGCGACATCGTGGTCTACGAGTCGACGGTCTATCCCGGCGTCACGGAGGACGTTTGCGTGCCTGTCCTCGAGAAGGTCTCCGGCCTCAAGTGGAAGGTCGACTTCAACGTCGGTTACTCGCCGGAACGGATCAATCCCGGCGATAAGGAGCGACGCTTTGATAACATCCTGAAGATCGTCTCGGGCGACGCCGCGGAGACCCTCGACGTTGTCGATGCCGTCTACAAGAGCGTCGTCACCGCCGGCACCCATCGCGCCGCTTCGATCAAGATCGCCGAGTTCGCCAAGGTGCTCGAAAACACCCAGCGCGACGTCAACATTGCCCTGATCAACGAAATCGCCCTGATCTGCGACCGCCTGGGAGTCGACACCCAGGACGTGCTGAATGCAGCCGGCACCAAGTGGAACTTCCTGAACTTCAGGCCGGGCCTGGTCGGCGGCCACTGCATCGGCGTCGACCCGTTCTACATCGCTCATAAAGCCGAGGAGGTTGGCTATCACCCGCACGTCATCCACTCGGGTCGCCGGGTGAACGACGGCATGGGCGTTCACGTGGCCAACAGGGTCGCGCGCAACATCATGCGGCGCGCCACCGGCGAGCGGCCGGTCGTCACGGTGCTCGGCGTCACTTTCAAGGAGAACGTCCCCGACATCCGCAACACGAGGGTCGTCGACATCGTGCGCGAGCTCGAGGATTTCGGCATCACCGTCCAGCTGCACGACCCGGAAGCCGATGGCGATCTCCTGAAGGAGGAGTATGGCCTCGAGCTAACTCCGCTCGACCGGTTGCGGCCCGCCGACGCCATCGTCGTCGCGGTTGCGCACAAGCCCTATCGGGAGGGCGGCTGGACGCTGCTCCGCCCTCTCCTGAAGCCCTCGGGAGGCTTCGTGGCTGATGTTCCTGCCCTGCTCGACCGGGCGAGCATCCCGGCCGGAGTGACTCTATGGCGCCTCTGAACGGCCTTACATGGGCGGCGTAAGGCCGTCCTTTCCGACATTGAGGCGGCCAGCGGACAGGGTTCCATCCGCAGCCTTCGAAGCGCCGACGAACACCTTCGCACCAACCTTGGCGTCCGCCTGAGTGCCCGGCAAGAAGGTGACGACCGGCGTGCCCGGCTTGACCTTGATAGTCTGGGTGCCCGCGACGCCTGCCTTGTCCTTGAACGCGAGCTTCAGGGTCTGCCCGTCGCTGGCGGTGTCGACCGTCGAGACGGTGGCGTTGGTCATCA
>CAIWTI010000130.1 GCA_903915545.1 uncultured Actinomycetes bacterium
CGCACGATCGTCGTCAACTCGAACCCAGCGACGATCATGACCGACCCGGGTTTCGCCGACGCGACCTACCTTGAGCCACTCGATGTCGAAGGAGTTGCCTCGGTGCTCCGCCGCGAGCGACCCGACGCGCTGCTGCCGACGATGGGCGGTCAGACCGCACTCAATCTCGCCCGCGAGCTTCACGAGGCTGGCGTGCTGGAGGAGCTTGGCATCGAGCTGATCGGCGCCGACGTCGATGTCATCGCCCGCGCCGAGGATCGTCAGCTGTTCAAGGACGCCGTCGAATCGTGCGGTCTCGAGGTTCCCGTGTCGCGCATCGTCACGAGCATCGACCAGCTTGAAGGTGCCCCGATTCCGGCGGTTGTCCGCCCGGCATTCACGCTCGGCGGACATGGGGGAGGGTTCGCCTGGACGTTCGACGAGCTTGTCGCCCAGGTCGAGCGCGGGATCGCGGAGAGCCCGATCGGTCAGGTGCTCGTCGACGAGTCGATCAAGGGCTGGGACGAATTCGAGCTCGAGGTCGTCCGCGACCGCGCCGACAACGTCGTGATCGTCTGCTCGATCGAGAACCTCGACCCGATGGGCGTGCACACGGGTGACTCCGTCACCGTTGCGCCGCAGATGACGCTCTCCGATGAGGCCTACCAGGAGCTTCGCGACGCTGCGTGCGCGATCGTGCGTGCGGTCGGTGTTGATACGGGCGGGTCGAATGTGCAGTTCGCGCGCAATCGCGACACGGGCGAAGTCCGCGTGATCGAGATGAATCCGCGCGTCTCGCGCTCGTCCGCGCTCGCCTCGAAGGCGACGGGTTACCCGATCGCCAAGGTCGCCGCGAAGCTCGCCGTTGGCTACACGCTCGACGAAATCCCGAACGACCTCACGGGGACGACGCCAGCGAGCTTCGAACCGACACTCGACTATGTCGTCGTCAAGTGGCCGCGGTTCGCGTTCGAGAAATTCGCGGGTGCCGACACGACGCTCGGGACGCAGATGAAGTCGGTGGGTGAGTCGATGGGCATTGGTCGAACGTTCCGCGAGGCGTTCGACAAGGCGCATCGCGGACTTGAGATCGATCCAAATTGGCGGCCCGAGGGGCTCCACCCATGGTTTGTCGCCGAGATCGAGCGGCCGGTCCCGACCGGCGATGTGGTGTTCAAGCGCGTCGACTCGTGCGCCGGTGAAGTTGAAGCAGCATCGAACTACTTCTACTCGACGCGCAACGAGGCTGACGAGGCCCGTCCAGAACCGGGCAAGTCCGTCGTCATTCTTGGCAGTGGCCCCAACCGCATCGGTCAGGGCATCGAGTTCGACTATTGCTGCGTGCACGCCGCGCAGAGCTTCCGTGCGCTGGGGTACGAGGCGGTCATGGTCAACTGCAATCCCGAGACCGTCTCGACCGACTACGACACATCAGATCGGCTCTACTTCGAGCCGCTCGACGAGCAGGCCGTGCTCGCGGTACTTGAGCGTGAACAGCCCGTCGGCGTCTGCATTCAGTTTGGCGGGCAGACTCCGCTCAAGCTCGCCCGGGCGATCGAGCGCGCTGGTTACCGCATTCTCGGGACACCCTACGATGCAATCGATCTGGCGGAAGATCGCGAGCGGTTCGGCACGCTCGCCGCTGAAATCGGCGTGCGCTGCCCGGCCTGGGAGATTGCCGACACGCCCGAGGCGGCCGCTGAGGCTGCCGAACGGATCGGCTTCCCCGTGTTGGTGCGCCCCTCGTACGTCTTGGGCGGGCGCGCGATGCGCGTCTGTTACGACGGCAGCGAGGTCGTCTCGGCCGTCCGTGCGGCGGGCGGAACCGTGCTCGTCGATCGCTTCCTTGAACGTGCAGTAGAGCTTGACGTTGACGCATTGTGCGATGGAACCGACACGTACGTCGCGGCCGTGATGGAGCACGTCGAAGAGGCCGGTATTCACTCCGGCGATTCGTCCTGTGTGCTGCCTGCGCCGTCGGATAGCCCGATTGTGCGCGACGTTGTGCGACGGCTTGGTGTGGCCCTCGGCACGGTCGGACTGCTCAACGTGCAGCTCGCGATCGTCGACGACGAGATCTACGTCCTCGAGGCAAATCCACGGGCGTCGCGCACCGTGCCGTTCGCGTCGAAGGCGATTGGCATCAACCTCGTCGATGCCGCCTGTCGCCTCGCGGCGGGAGCGACACTTGCCGAGCTCAACCTCCCGATCGAGCCAGCGCATCCAGAAGGGGTTCACGTGAAGGCAGCGGTGCTGCCGTTCGCACGCTTCCCGGGTGCCGATCCCGTGCTCGGCCCGGAGATGCGC
>CAIWTI010000131.1 GCA_903915545.1 uncultured Actinomycetes bacterium
CGCGGGCGCCAGCGTCTCGGGAAGGCGAAAGAACGTGACGATTAGGATCGCCGCGCCCAGACCAACCTGGATGAAGAAGATGCCGCGCCACGTAGTGAAGCTCAACACCTGCGTGCCGACCACCGGGGAGGCGATCGCGACCATGGCGATCATGAAGAAGAGGCGGGAGTAGTACCGGGCGACATCAGGGCCAGCGACGAGGTCACGGATGATCGCCCGCGTGATCACAACGCCGGCGGCCGCCGAAAAGCCCTGCAGCAACCGCGCAAGGACGAGCACCGACAGCGACGGTGCAAGCGCGCACCCAAGACTCGCAACGATGTAGACAACAACGCCTACAAGCAGTGGCACGCGCCGACCGCGAACGTCACTGATCGGTCCAACGATCTGCCCGAACGCGAGCCCGATCAAGAACGCGGTTACGGTCAATTGAATCGCCGACGTCCCAACACCGAGGTCGTGCGCCGTCCGCGGGAGCGCGGGGAAGTACATGTCCGTCGACACCGAACCCATCGTCGACACACCACCGAGTACGGCAAGTGTCTCGACCCTTCGGCGTCGAGACGGGGTCACCTGAGGACTGTCCGTCGTCGGTTGATTGGAATCACGTACCTACGGGCTCTGCGTGTGAACCCTCTGTGAAGCTACCGGCCGCACGAGACAACACGCCGAAAATGTGAGACGCTGCACATATGACTCGCCGCGTGATTGCCTCGACCTTCGTTAGCGCGGTGCTGATCGCGGTCGCCGCGGTAGCGCCCGGAACTGCACGCGCCGCCACTATCTGCGCGTCGGGAACGGGCGCCACGCTGAACGTCACCGCTGCAGCCAAGGTCTCGACGGGCGGTCATGGAACACTTGGACTCGCGCAGGCCCGCCAGCTCGCAGCCACGCTTCACGCAGCGGCAGGCGACATCTGCACTACCTCGGCCTCGGCCGCCGTCAAGGCGAAGCTCGCCGCAATCGCGACGCTCTACAAGACCAATGCGGCCGCCGCCCATACGCAGCTTGTCGCGTTTCTTGCTGGCGTCGCGAGCGGCACGATCCACGGCACCCTGCGCACGACCGCGTCGGCTCGACACGCAAGCTCCCTGTGCCCGACCATCAGCCCGACCATCCACGTGAACGGCGCTGGCAAGACGAGCGCTGATCTCGCCGCCGCGGCCACCGCACAAGCCGCGGGGGACAGCGCCGGCGTCGACGCCGCGAACGCCGCTGCAACGAGCGACTTTGAAAACTGGGCAGACAGCGCCAACCCGACGAGCGTCGGCGACTGGATCACGATCCTCCAGGGCGCACAAGCACTTGGGGACGGCAAGCTCGAGCAATCGGCACTCGACGGTGCGAAGTCAGCGGCCGAAAAGGCAGTGAAGGCCGCCGAACCGAAGGGCGACCCCTGCAAGGCGAGCCCGGAAGCGAAGAGCTGCTTGATTCAGGCAAACGCCGTCGCCCAAATGCTGGGCGCTACCGGCACTGCTGGGCTAGAGAAGCTGCTGGACTGCGGCGAGACCTGGACGTTCGCGATGACGCTCGCCGGCTCAAGCAGCGGCGGCGCCTTCGGCACCTTCGTCTGCGACACCGGGACGTTCCTCGTCAACCGCGCCGCCAAGACGATCACCGATGATGGCGGCCCCTGGAACGGCCACATCTCGGGCACGTACTCGTGCGTCATGAACGGGCATACGGTCGAATCGGGGTCAGTCCCGCCAAGCGCGTTCCATTACACGATCACCGGCAAAGTGACTCCCACGGGATTCCAAATCACCGCCGGCAGCCCCGACGTCAACGTTCCCAACCCGTTCCACACGAAGATCTGCAAGGGCATGGGTGGACTTGGCTTGATGATCATGAACGAGTTCGTGAAGCACGGCCTGCCGCTGCCGTTCAAGGTGGCGCCCGATGGGACATCGGCGGTGTTCAGCGCGAACGAAGGCGGCTCGATCTTCCACGCCACGATCACCAAGGTGTCGTAGACCGCGCGAAAGCGACTCCTATTTGACACCTGCCCGCGCGCGTTACTAGGGTGCGAGCAGCGGTTCCGAGAGAACGGAACCGCGAGGCAACGGCGCCTCCCGAACCGCAGCAAGGTTCAGGAGCGCCTTTTTTGTTGGTCCAACACAAGGGAGCACGTGGGCGAGCACGACGACAAGACCGAGGCGTACCGCGAACGCATCTGGGCTGAGCTGCGCAAGGTCGCTCGTCCCGACTCGCGTTTCCACTGGGACTTCTCGAGCTTCATCACCGACTTCGAGGGAAGCAACCTGTGCGCCGAACGCCTACTCGATCTCGTTGCTCAGTTCGCGGGTGACGGGCGCCGGATCTTCGTGACGCCCGACAACTGTCTGGAAGACTTTCGCGCCCGTTTGATCATGGAGAGCCGCCCATTCGTGATGACGACCTACGGCATCGTGCGCGGCTTCTACGAGCTCGATCCGGCCAAGGTGCCTCCCGGTGCCGCGCGCCACGCAGCGACGCTTGACGGGTTCGATTGCTACGCCACGCCCGTGACGCTGCGCGAGTTGCAGGACGGCAACACGTTCGGCCTGCTCGTCACGGGCGGCTCCGCTGTGAGTCGCAACGGCGTCCGCTTCGGCAAGGGCCATGGCTACTTCGACTTCGAATACGCAGTGCTCTCGGAACTCGGACTGATCGACGACGCGACGACGATCGCCGACGTCGTCCATGACTGCCAGTACGTCGACGACCACCTCGACGCCGAGGCGCACGATGTCCCGGTCGACTGGATCGTCACGCCCACCACGGTCCGCGCGGTCGATGGCCCACCCCGCGCTCCGGGCCGTGTGTTCTGGGAGCTCGTACCCGGCACCGAGTTTGAGCAGCTTCAAGTAACCGCGGAACTCCGCGACATCACTCACCCAACACCCCACGCGTAAGGAGGCTCTCCCTATGACTGCCTATTCCCGGCGAGATTTCGTCCGCCGATCTGCCGCTGCCGGCCTCGCCGTGTACGGCGGCTCCGCCCTCACCGGCTCGGCGTTCGGCGCACTCCGTGGCACCCCGACGAAGCTCGCCATGCAGTCCGCATGGGTAAACGACTTCGAGTTCCTCGGCTACTTCATCGGCATGTCGAAGGGCTACTACACCGCCCAGGGCATCGACCTCAACTACCTGCCGGGCGGCCCGTCGGTGATCCCAGAAAGCTCGCTGCTGTCCAACAAGGCGCCGATCGCGCTCACGACTCCCGACACGACGATCAAGGCGATCGTCAGCGATAACGCCCCGTTCGTGATCATCGGCGCCCAGTTCCAGAAGAATCCGCTTGGCGTCGTCAGCCTCGCGAAGAACCCGGTGCACACGCCCCACGACCTGATCGGCAAGACGCTCGCGGTGCCGCCGGTGAACACCCTCGCGATCAAGGCGCTGCTGAAGATCAACAACATCGACGCATCGAAGGTCAAGATTGTCCCGTACGAGTACGACCCGACCCCGCTCCTCAAGGGCGAGATCGACGCGTCGGTCGACTTCACGGACGACCTTCCGTTCACGATCAAGGCGAAGGGCGAGACGCCGGTCTCGTGGCTGCTCTATGACCACGGGTACCCGCTGTTCAACGACACCGTCGTCGTCACGAAGGACGCCCTCAAGAACCAGCGTGACCTGCTCGTCAAGTGGCTCCGCGCGAGCCGCCAGGGCTGGGTCGAGAACTTCAAGGACACCGCGAAGTACCCGAACGCATTCAAGGACAGCTACTTCAAGGGCAACGGCCGCACGATCGCCAACGAGATCTTCTCGAACGGCGTCCAGAAGAAGCTGATGGAGACGCCGAAGGGCATCTACTCGATGAGCGAGGCCTCGATCGAGGCCAACCTCAAGGCCCTCGCCGCGATCGGCATCAAGGGTAATCGGAAGATGTTCGACACAACCCTCCTGGCAGAGATTTAGCCAACCCGGTGATGCGTCCCGCCCTTCACTGCGAGCCTCAATGAGCACCGCTCCGGCACGTGTTCAGATCGACGAGGTCTCGCGTTCGTTTGACCTGAAGGGCGGGACGGTCACCGCGCTCGATCGCGTCTCGATCGACGCTGAGACCGGTTCGCTGCTCGCACTGATCGGGCCTTCCGGCTGCGGGAAGTCGACGCTACTGCGGCTCCTCGGCGGTCTCGACAAGCCCGATGCCGGCACCTTGGCGATCAACGGTTTCACCCCGGAGACGCTCCGGAAGGAAGGCCGCATCGGAGTCGCGTTCCAGGATCCGGCGCTACTTCCGTGGCGCAGCGTTCGCACGAACATCGCCCTCCCACTCCAGGTACTCAACCGTGCAGCCGATCCCGACCGCATCGCCCACCTGATCGAACTCGTCGGCCTTCGCGGCTTCGAGGAGGCATTGCCCGCCCAGCTCTCCGGAGGCATGCGCCAACGCGTCGCGATCGCCCGCGCCCTCGTCACCGACCCCGAACTGCTGCTCCTCGACGAGCCGTTTGGTGCACTCGACGAGATCCTCCGCCGCCAACTGAACCTTGAGCTCCAACGGATCTGGCTGGAGCGACGCCCCACCACCGTGCTTGTGACCCACTCGATTGACGAGGCGATCTTCCTGGCCGACCGGATCGTCGTGCTCAGCCCGCGCCCAGGTCGAGTGCGCGAGATCGTCGACGTGCCCTTCGAGCGGCCCCGGACACCCGAGGTGATGAAGACGTCAGCGTTCCACGCGCTCGCCGATCACCTCTCCGACCTGCTCTTCTCGCTACCCGCCGAATGACGCGCGCCTCGCGGCCGCCCGCGTCGCTCCTCTCGCTGATCGTCGTCGCGATCCTCTGGGAGATCGTCGGCCAACTGAAGCTGATCGCGGACGGCGCCTTCCCGCCGCTGAGCGACATCGCAAGCCAGTTCTGGCACGACCGCGGCGACTACCCGCAGCACACGCTCGCAACGATCGAGGCAGCCGGTATCGGCTTCGTGATCGGCAACGCGATTGCCATCGGCCTTGCCGTCGTCTTCTCGCGCATTCCGGCCCTCGAGCGGCTGCTGCGTGGAATCGGCCTCACGCTCTTCAGCGTCCCATTCATCGCGCTCGTGCCCGTGCTGCTGATCGCGTTCAGCGCTGACACGGCACGGATCATCCTCGCCGCCCTCGCTGTCTACTTCCCGACGATGGTCTCAACGCTCGTCGGTCTCCGCCAGATCGACCCGCGCCTCGTCGACGTCGTCCGTGCCGCGGGCGGCGGCGACCGCGAAGTGATGCGCCTTGTGCGCTTCCGCTCGGCCCTCCCTTCAATCTTTGCCGGACTCAGGATCGCCGCACCTGCGGCGATGCTCGGCGCGATGCTCGCTGAGTTCGGTGGCGGCTTCCGGTGGGGGCTTGGCAGCTACCTCCTTGGCTCGCTCGGGCAGGCAAACCCGGCGCGCATCTGGGGCATCGGGCTTGTCGCCACCGCAGTTGCGGCTGGCGGCTACGGGCTGTTCGCGTTACTCGGGAGCCGTGTCGCAGGAAGCACCCTAGGCGCAACGACCGCAACAACAGCAGGCCCCGAGGCGCTCGAAGGCGGGCGCCGCGATCCACTGTGGCTGCGCGCTCTGTTCACCCTCGGCTCGGCGGCAATCGTGCTCGGTGTGTGGTCGGTTGGCCTGCGAATTCTGGGCATCTCACCCGTGGTTGCGAAGACACCGCTCGCCGTCGTCCACTACCTCACGTCAGGCTACGGGGCAGGTGACGCACGCCACGAGCTCTGGTCGGCGCTCGGCCAGACGATCCCGCTGCTCTTCCTTGGGCTTGGGTGCGGCCTCGCCGCCGCGTTCCTGTTGGCGCTCACCCTGAGTCTGCGTCCCGCCCTGGCAAACGCGTTTCTGCCATTCGCGCTCGTCTCGCAGACGATGCCGTTGCCCGCCCTCACCCCACTTCTCGTGTTGGTCTTCGGCCGCGGCGTACTCGCGATCGTGATGGTGACAATCTCGGTGACGTTCTTCCCGAGCTTCGTGACGATCGCCCAAGGCCTCACCCAAAGCCCGCAGGGCCCCACCGACATCGTCCATGTCTACGGCGGCAGCAACCTCACGGTGCTCCGCTATGTGCGCCTGCCGAACTCGATTCCCTACCTGCTCACCGCCGCACGGCTTGCTGCGCCCCGCGCGCTGCTCGGCGTGATGATCGCCGAGTTCCTCGCAACGGGCACCGGCATCGGCAACCTTGTGAACACCGCTCGCGGCATGCTCGACTACGGGATGATCTGGGCGATTGCCGCTGTCGCCGTCGTGATCGCGCTGGCACTCACCCAGCTCGTCGGTGTTCTTGAACACCGTGTCTGGAAGCGCTTCGGCGTCTAGGTAAGGCCCGTGGTTGCCGCGCGATGGGCGGATCGCCTACCCTGACGGCACCCGGCGTCGACGAAGGGAGGGCCGTAGATCCACTTGTCTGAGCTTGACCTGGCGACGCTTGGCTGGAACCCCCAGCTCGCCGCCGAACTTTCAGCAGGTCTCACGCCCGCACGCGTCGTTGCCGGTCATCGAGGCGAAGTCGATGTTGCGACCGAAGAAGGCCGCGTTCGTGTCGCCGTCCCCCGCCGTTTTGCACGCGCAGGACAGGACGTTGCGGTCGGCGACTGGGTCGGTGTTGGCACCGGCGCGGTGCAAGAGGTGCTTCCCCGTACGAGCGCCCTGATCCGTCACGCGGCGGGTAAGGCGACGCGCGCGCAAGTCGTCGCGGCGAACGTCGACATCGTGTTCGTCGTCACCTCCGTTGGCCCCGACCTCGACCTCCGCCGCCTTGAGCGCTACCTCGTCACGATCTGGGAGAGCGGCGCGCGACCAGAAATCGTTCTCTCAAAGATCGACCGCATCGACGATGCCAGCGCCTTCGCGCGCGAAGTTGCCACAGTTGCGCCTGATGTTCCCGTTCACACCGTGAGCGCGGTGACCGGCGAGGGCTGCGACGAGGTTCTCGCCCGCATCACGCCCGGTACAACCGCCGTGCTCGTTGGCTCGAGCGGTGTCGGCAAGTCGACACTCCTCAACCGATTCGCGGGAGCCGAGGTGATGTCCACCGGCGAAGTGCGGCTCGATGACGACGAGGGCCGCCACACCACCACGCATCGCGAGCTGATCCTGCTCCCAAACGGCGGCATCCTGATCGACACCCCGGGCATCCGCGAGCTGCAGCTCTGGAGCGCCGAAGAAGGGCTCGAAGCTGCGTTCTCCGACATCGATGAACTGACAGACGCGTGCCGCTTCTCGGACTGCTCGCACGAGAGCGAACCCGGGTGCGCGATCCAGGCAGCGATCGCAGACGGGTCACTCACCGAAGAGCGATACGCGAGCTGGCGCAAGCTCCAGGCCGAGCTGCGGGCGATCGTAGTTCGGCAGGACGCCCTCGTCGCACGCGATGAGAAGCGCAAATGGAAGCTCCTCGCCGCCGACGAGAAGACCCGCACACGCAACCGCTAAACGGCCTGCCGTTCAATTTCCCAGGGTTACGACCGTTTAAGGGGGCAGTGCGACAGAGGTTTGCGCTACAGTTTTTCCCGGCGCGGGTTTGAAGCAGCTCCCGCTCCACATCAAGAGAGGCAGAGGGAACCGGCCCTATGAAGCCTCGGCAACCTGCAAAGCAAGGTGCCAATCCCGGCCGAGCAACCCGCTCGGAGGATGTAGAGCCAACCGCGAAAGGAGCTTGCTTTGCCCGCTGTATCACTCAAATGCCGCGTCTGCGGAACCACGCACGACCTCGAAGGAATTGGCACCTGCCGTGCCTGCTTTGGCCCGCTCGACCCGGTCTACGACCGCGCCGTCCAGGCGCAGGTCACCCGCGAATCGATCAGTGCCGGCCCGAACTCGATCTGGCGGTACGCCGATTTCCTGCCGGTTGAGCCGCTCCCGAATCAGGCGCTCGCACCCGGTCTGACACCGCTCGTGTCAGCTCCGCGCCTTGCCGAGGAACTCGGCATTGGCGAGCTCTGGCTGAAGCTCGACACAGCCAACCCGACCCACTCGTTCAAGGACCGTGGCGTCGCCGTCGCGGCCGCCAAGGCCCGCGAGCTCGGCTTGACGACGCTTGCGTGCTCGTCCACCGGCAACCTCGCAAATGCGGTAGCTGCACGCGCCGCCGCCGATGGCTTCGAGGCCGCGGTCTTCACGCCCGCCGGGCTTGAGCACGAGAAGCTGATCGCGACATCGGTGTACGGCGCGACGCTGTACGCGGTCGAAGGTTCGTACGACGACGTCAGCCGGCTCACCGTCGAGCTCTCGTTCGAGCTGCCGTGGGGCTTTGTCAACGCCGCGCTGCGCTCGTACTACGCCGAAGGGTCGAAGACGGTCGGCTTTGAGATCGCCGAGCAGCTCGGCTTCGAGCTCCCCGACGCGGTGTTCGCACCGATCGGCTCGGGCGCGCTCTACGCAAAGATCTTCGAAGGCTTCCGCGAGTGGAAGGAACTCGGCCTCGTCGAAGGCACGCTGCCCCGCATGTACGGCGGCCAGGCAGAAGGCTGCCAGCCCGTCGTCACCGCGTGGGAGAGCGGCGAAAAGGTCACACCTGTTCGCCCCGCAACCCAGGCGTTGTCGATTGCGATCGGCAACCCGGCCGACGGCGACTACGCGATCGAGGCTGCGCGCGCATCGGGCGGCGGTTTCTTCGCTGTCCCCGAGGCTGACATCGCTGACAACATCGTCGAGCTGGCGCACGCAACGGGCGTCTGGGGCGAGACCGCTCCTGCCGTGACGTTCGGCGCACTCAAGGAAGCGGTCGCTCGTGGCGTCGTCGGACCGAACGACCGGGTTGTTCTGGTCGTCAGCGGCGACGGCCTCAAGACCCCCGGCCTTGTGTCGCACCTCGTCGACGCGATCACGATTCCGCCCGATGCGGACGTCGTGCTCGACCTCGTCGGCGCCGCGGTCTAAGGCCACCCCGCAGTGGCGACTCCCTGAGGCGTGATGGCCCTGCCATCATGCGTAGACGGCCGCGCCCTGGCCGACTCGCAATGATCAGCGTCTTCGATCTCTTCACCATCGGAATCGGACCGTCGAGTTCGCATACGGTCGGGCCGATGCGTGCCGCCCGAATGTTCGCAGTGGGGCTAGCCGAGGACGGGCTGCTGAAGGACGTCGCTGCGGTTCGGATCGACCTCTACGGCTCACTCGCCGCCACGGGCCGAGGGCATGGCACCGATCGTGCCGTGCTCGTCGGGCTAGAAGGCGAGACCCCGGAAGGCTGCGACCCAGAACGGATCCCCGAACGGGCCGAGGAGATTCGCGCCCACGGCACGCTCTGCTTGCTCGGCGACCATGACGTCGCGTACGCCGAAGAGGAACACCTCGGCTTCCGCAAGCGCGAGAAGCTGCCAGGGCATCCGAACGGTGTTGTCTTCACCGCGCTCCGCGCTGATGGCACCGAGCTACGCCAGCGAACCGACTACTCGGTTGGTGGAGGCTTCGTCGTCGACGAGTCTGCTGTCGGGGCCGACCGCATCGTCGTCGACCGCAAGCCCGTCCCTCATCCGTTTGGTTCGGGCGACGAGCTCCTCGCGCTCACCAAGAAGACGGGGCTGCCGATCAGCGGCGTCGTGCTGGAGAACGAGCTCGTGCGCCGGTCGGAGGCCGAGATCCGTGAAGGGATGCTCAAAATCTGGGCCGCCATGCAGGCATGTGTCGTGCGTGGCTGCGACGCCGAGGGCATCCTGCCGGGCGGACTCAAGGTGAATCGCCGCGCAAAGGCCGTGCACGCACAGCTCTCAGCGGCAGGCGACACCGATCCGCTCCATGTGATGGATTGGATCGGCCTCTACGCCCTCGCGGTGAACGAAGAGAACGCAGCGGGAGGTCGGGTTGTCACCGCGCCCACCAATGGCGCGGCGGGAATCATCCCCGCTGTCCTCCACTACTACTGGCGCTTCGTCCCCGGAGCAGACGAGGACGGCGTCGTGCGCTTCCTCCTTACCGCGGGAGCGATCGGCCTGATCTTCAAGAACCTCGCGTCGATCTCCGGTGCTGAAGTTGGCTGCCAAGGCGAGGTCGGCTCGGCTTGCTCGATGGCCGCCGGCGCGCTCTGCGAAGTGCTCGGCGGCACGCCCGAACAGGTCGAGAACGCGGCAGAGATCGGCATGGAGCACAACCTCGGACTCACGTGCGACCCGATCGGCGGCCTCGTTCAGGTGCCGTGCATCGAGCGCAACGCGATCGCCGCGGTCAAAGCAATCACCGCTGCCCGAATGGCACTCCACGGCGACGGCACCCACTTCGTGTCGCTCGACAAGGTCGTGAAGACGATGCGCGACACCGGCGCGGACATGAAGGACAAGTACAAGGAGACTGCGCGCGGCGGACTCGCCGTGAACGTCATCGAGTGTTAAAACGCGCCCGAACGTCGTCGGGATCGGCGGATCCCGGCCGGCCCATCGGGAACCGATCCCTCGTCCGCACCCAATCCTCGCCGCCCATTCGCCCAACAAGGTGAACGCCCTTTGCGTCGATGCGGTGATCCTCACCGATCAACGCATCGTCGACATAGATCGCAAGCACCCGCGCCAGAATCAGACTGTTGGACGGCGCTCCCTCTGATCCGAGCTCGATGATCTGGTGCACGCGGCATTCGAACGCTGCGGGCGACTCGCCAACGCGTGGCGGTTTCACGAGCTGAGACGCCACCGGAGTTACTCCGACCACCTCCCACTCGTCGATGTCGGCGGACCAATCGCCGCTAGAGGCGTTCGCCGCATCAGCAACCTCTTCCGTCACGACACAGATCGTCAGCTCGCCCGTCTCGCGAATGTTGAGCAGCGTGTCCTTTTCAGCACCGGCACGAAGCGAGTGCGAGACCATGAGGATCGGTTGGGGAGCGATCGCCACGGCGTTGAAGTACGAGAACGGCGCGAGATTCGGTGTTCCGTCTGCGGCGATCGTCGAAACCCACGCGATCGGCCGTGGCCCGACGAGTGCGTTGATCACGGGGCCAACCGAAGCGGCGGCCATCTCCTCGGGTCGAACGATCATGTCGCCGGGTCGAGCAGCGCTCGCTCGCGGTCGGGCAACGGCGCCGAGAGCCCGTCAGGTCCGAGGTAGACAACGGTGTGGCTGCCCTCGAAGGCGACCTTCCCCCGATGACGGCCCTCCCAAGCAAAGACGAGTGATTTGGTGCCGATCTTTTCGACCCAGATCTCCATCTCGACCTCGTCGTCAAACCCAAGCGGCAGGCGATAGTCGGCCTCGACATGCACGCGGGGGAAGTGACCGGTCTTGTTGAGGTCGCTCCCGACGCTACGAAAGAGTCCCGTCTCGACGAACTCGACCCACCGAAAAATTGCCGCGAAGTAGATGCGGCCGCTCGCGTCGGTATCGGCCCACATGACACGGAGTGTTTCGCGATGGCGCGGCATACGGTCGATGCTAGACGGTCACCGATGCCCGGCGGCTGCGGGTTCGCACCTGCGAGAGCGACCGACGTGGCTAGGCTGCCCCCATGAGCACGCTCACACCGCACAAGCAGCCCGCCGACAACGTCGATCCTCGGCTCGACCAGCGCGACTACGACTCGATCATCGTCATCTCATTTGGCGGCCCCGAGGGGATGGACGACATCCTTCCATTCCTCGAAAACGTGACGCGCGGTCGAGGTATCCCGCGCGAACGCTTGGTCGAAGTCGGCCACCACTACGAGCTCTTCGGCGGTGTGAGCCCGATCAATCAGCAGAACCGCGATTTAATCGACGCTCTGGAAGTCGAGCTCGCCAACCACAACATCGAGCTGCCGATCTACTTCGGCAACCGCAACTGGGATCCGTACCTCGCCGACACCCTGCGTGAGATGCGCAATGCAGGCCACAAGCGCGCGCTCGCATTCTTCACCTCCGCGTTCAGCTCGTACTCGGGGTGCCGCCAGTACCGCGAAAACGTCTACGTCGCCCAGAACGAGGTTGGCGATGACGCCCCCGAGGTGCTCAAGCTGCGGACCTTCTACAACCATCCCGGCTTCATCGAAGCGAATGCCGACCGTGTGCGCACCGCCCTGGACGCGCTCCCTGCCGAGCGCCGCGCGGGTGCCCACATCGTGTTCACCGCACACAGCATCCCGAACGCAATGGCGGATGCGTGCCGGTACGCCGACCAGCTCCACGAAGCGTCGCGCCTGGTTGCCGAGTCAGTCGGAGCCGCCTCGCACACGGTCGTCTACCAAAGCCGCAGCGGCTCGCCCCACGTCCCGTGGCTTGAACCGGATGTCTGCGATCACCTCCAGGAGCTACACGACGCCGGGACAAGCGACGTCGTCATCTCGCCGATCGGCTTCGTCTCCGATCACATCGAGGTGCTCTACGACCTCGATGTCGAGGCGAAGAACCTTGCCGACGAAGTTGGCATGACCCTCGTGCGTGCCGGAACCGCTGGCACCCACCCCGCCTTCGTCGCGATGATCCGCGAGTTGATCGAGGAACGGCTCGACGGGTCGGTTGAGAAGCGCGTCGTTGGCCGCTTTGGCCCAAACCCCGACGTGTGCCCGAACAACTGCTGCCAGCCCGGAAACGGCAAGCTGTCGCCGTGGGATCCGGCAGCGGCCGAAGCCTCGGCCTAGAGGTACGGGTGGCGCTTCGCGGCGAGCAGCCGTGGGAGCACGAACGGAAGCTCGCGCCGCGACCGTGAGATCGCAGTCCGCAACGCAACGGTCGCGTTCTCGTTTAGGCCAAATCCATGGCCGAAGAGGAGATGCTCCGGTGCGAACTGCAGCAGCACCTTGGGTGGCCTGACGATGCGAAGCACGGGATGGACACCAAGGGTACGACCCGGAGCGCAGTAGTACCGCGGCGTCCCCACCGCCTCAGCGACGACAAGCGTCTTCGTCGCTTCCCACCACAGCGCAACCTCGCGCCAACCTTTCATCGCGGGAACCGCGACGAACACAAACGGCGAGTCGGGAATCTCAATCGGGGTCATAACGTGCGAGACGTTCAAGCGGGCCGCGACCGCCGCCGAGTCACGGTTGTGGCGATCAAGGAGCTGAATCACACCTCGCGGCTCGCCAAGAGCAGAAACGCGCTCGTCGAGCTCGGGAAAGTCGACGGGATCGACAAGCCACACGCCGCCATCTGCCACCAGTGCGCATGAGGCGCGACCCATGAAGTCTGGCTCTGGCGAGACCCACTCAACACCAACGCCCGGGATCTCTCGGAACTGGACAGCTGGTGGCGTATGCGTGCTCACACTGTCCACCCTACCCCTGCACCTTCACGTTGCGAGCGAAACGATCGCGACACCAGGAAGGGCGTAGCTGCCGCTCGCGTCCCGCGGCGATAGCCGTTCGAGCTCAGCACGCACCTCAGCCTGCTTGCCCGCGTCGAGCTCGCTGATCGCGACCGCAACCGGCCCTCGCAGCTCAGATGCGAACGCCCACAGCTCAGCCTCAGTGGCGAAGCGATACGCGACGTCGAGCTCTGTGATCTCCGCGACAACAAACCCCGCACCCGCAACCGCTGCCCGAACCCCCTCCAAGGAACGACCCGCAAGGAGATCGCGCCCCGTCTGCTCATCAGAACCGACGACCGCAGCGAGTGCAGCACGCGGCACCGTCATCCACGCGTTCCTCGATCGCTCAGCCCAAACCGCACACACAAGACGCCCGCCCGGGCGCAAAACGCGCCGCACCTCCGCGAGCGGAGCTTCACCCTTCAGGAGGTACCCGAAACGCGAGATCACGGCGTCGACGCATTCGTCGGCCAGCGCGAGCTTGTCGCTGTCGAGCTCAAGGAAGTCGACGTTCATCACTCCAAGTTCCGCCGCTCGGGCGCGCGCCCCGGCGAGCATCGCGTGCGATCGGTCGCTCGTCAACAAGCGGCCGTTCGACCCAAGTGCGCCCGCCACGAGAAAGCCTGTGTCGCCCGTCCCAGCGGCGAGTTCGAGCACCGTCTCGCCCGCACGAGCCTGCAGACGCGTGACGAGCCATTCCGAGACGGGTCGAGTTCCCGCCCACAGCAGCTCGCGCTCCGCCGCCCACCGAGCGCCCATCTCCTCCCACAACTCGCGGCTCTGCCCAGCGTCAGTCACGAGCAGATTCTCGTCGATTTTCTGGTGACACGTTGGTGGCATACCCCAATTGGGGGTGCGCGTAGCCATTTGACCGCTTACGATGTGACCTCACGTGACGAACACCGGGGGAGGTCACGTCGCGCAAACAGCCTTAGGAGGCCGATATGCCCCGCACACCCCTTATGCGCACACTGAAGCGCGCCGCCAACGATCACGCACTCGCCAAGCGCGAGGGGATCGACTACGACGCCGTCCTCGAACTGCGCGAACAGCAGTGGGAGGCGGCCCTTGATCGCCGCAACTTCCTGCGACGTGCCGGAGTCGTCGGTGCCGGCCTCGCAATCGGTGGCGCCACGTTTGCTGGACCCGCGTTCGCAAAGTCGGGCGACGACGGCCCCGCATCTGCAGCAGCCGCGCGTGGCCGCCGCCAGCCGCGCATCGTCATCGTGGGTGCCGGTATCGCTGGACTCACCGCAGCCCTCAGCTTGAAGGACGCAGGCGTCAACGCAACAGTCTACGAAGCCTCCGATCGGATCGGCGGCCGCATGCACTCGGACACGAGCGGCTACTGGTCAAACGGCCAGGTCAGCGAATGGGGTGGCGAGCTGATCGACACCGACCACGACATGATCCAGGCGCTCGCAGCACGGTTCGGGTTCGCACTCGATGATCTCCCCGGCGCTGAGCCGCGCCGCTCGACCGACACGTACTACTTCAACGGTCGCTACTACTCCGTCGACAAAGCGGCACGGGACTTCGGCCCCGTCCAGGTGGCACTCGATGCCGACAACGCCGCCGCCGACTATCCGACGACGTACAACCAGAGCACCCCGGCAGGCGTCGCGCTCGACAACATGTCGGTGTACGACTGGATCGAGTCGCGTGTTCCGGGCGGCCACCACTCGCCGCTCGGCCAGCTGCTCGACGTCGGGTACGCCGAGGAGTACGGCGCCGACACACGCGACCAGTCGGCCCTCAACATCGTCTACCTGCTCGGCACCCAAGACAACCCGAACCTGATTTCGATGTTCGGCGCGTCTGACGAGCGGTTCCATGTCCGCGGCGGGAACGACCAGATCCCGCTGGCGATCGCCGACACCCTCGGCGACGAGCGCGTGATCACCGGGTACAAGCTCACCCGGATCGCGTCGAACCGCGACGGCACCCAGACGCTCACGTTCGACACGGGTCACGGTCGGCCCCAGACGATCACTGCCGACCACACGATCGTGACGATCCCGTTCCCGGCACTGAAGAACGTCGACACGTCGGCCGCTGGCTTCGATCCGTTGAAGCAGCAGGCGATCACCACGCTCGGTGCCGGTCGCAGCGCCAAGCTGCAGCTGCAGTTTGCGGCGCGATACTGGAACTTCCCGGGTCGGTGGGGCCAGTCGTCGACCGGCAGCTCGTTCTCGGACACCGGTGCAATGAACACGTGGGAAGCCACGCGCGGCCAGCAGGGCGCAACGGGCATCCTCAATAACTTCACCGGTGGCTCGATCGCAGCAGCCTTCACCCCGTCGACGGCCTACTCGCATGCCGACAACCCCCAGGTCACCGGCTACGCGCAGCAGTTCCTGCGCCAGATCGAAAACGTCTACCCCGGAATCAGCCGCTTCTGGACCGGCAAGGCAAGCCTGTCGGTTCCGCCGCTCGATCCGAACCTCGGCCTGTCGTACTCGTACTGGCGTGTCGGTCAGTACCACACGATCTCGGGCTACGAGGGTGTCCGCCAGGGGAACATCCACTTCGCAGGCGAACACTGCTCGCAGGATTACCAGGGCTACATGGAGGGCGGCGCCGAAGAGGGCGACCGCGCTGCCTCCGAGATCCTCACCGATCTCGGCCTCGCCTAGAGCACCTCTCGGGGGCCGTTCCGCGCCAGTACGACGGTGCGGAACGGCCCCTTTTTCATTTCTGAGCATCGACGTTCCGACCCTGGTGTGGTTCAGTGGTGGAACACCACTAAGGAGGCTTCATGCGCACCACCCTTGCCGTGGCGCTCACGGCCGTCGTCTGCTTCACAGTTGGAGCCGCCTCCGGTCTGGGCGGAACCGTCGGAAAGACCTACATCCTCAAGGTCAAAGACATCGCGTCTCTGCCGTCCGACAACTTCCACTGCCAAGCTGTCGATATCCATGAAGTCGCCTGTGGCGGCCCCGTGAAGAAGGGCTCGATCCAGGTCTACTACGCGCCGCACCAGCTGGCAGTCGTGCAGTTCCTCGGCGGGAATAAGGGTCAGATCCTCTACCAGGCCGACCGCTAGACCCAAAAAACCCCTGCTCAACGGGGCTAAATGAACCGTCCGTGTTGTCTCTCTGGGCGAAGGAACCACGGTTTGGGTCACGAACTCGGGCGCTGGGAGTGCGCTTTGTTACTTCCGGGGAGTGAGGGATTCCCCCGAATCACCAAATCGAGGAGAGAGACTCGTGTCTGAACAGATGCTCGACAAGGATCGGCGCACCCTCCATGCGCTTGGGTATGCGCAGGAGCTTCGGCGGGGGATGTCCGGTTTCTCCAACTTCGCGATTTCGTTCACGATCATTTCGATCCTGAGCGGAACGCTCACGCTCTACGGCACCGGCCTGAACTACGGCGGCCCCGTGATGGAGGCGTACGGCTGGCCCGTCGTCTCGATCTTCGTGATCATCATCGGGCTCGGAATGGCCGAGATCGCGTCCAAATACCCAACGGCAGGCGGCCTCTACTTCTGGGCCTCCAAGATGGGTGGGCCAGCCTGGGGTTGGTTCACCGGCTGGTTTAACCTCATCGGCCAAATCGCCGTGACAGCCGGTATCGACTACGGCGCCGCGATCTTCGCTGACGCGCTGCTGAACCTGCTTTGGCCCGGAACGTTCACGTCGACGCAGCATGAGATCGTCTACGTCTACGCCGTCATCCTGGTGTTGCACGCGCTGATGAACGTCTTCAGCATCCGGCTCGTCGCGTTCCTGAACGACGTGTCGGTGTGGTGGCACGTGCTCGGCGTCGTGATCATCGTCGGCTTCCTGATCTTCAAACCCGCCCACCACCAGTCGTTCTCGACGGTGTTCGGCCACACGGTGAACAACTCCGGCTTCTCACACGGAATGATCTGGTTTGTCTTGCTGCTCGGCCTACTCCAGGCGCAGTACACCTACACGGGGTACGACGCCTCGGCACACATGAGTGAGGAGACACAGAACGCCTCGCAGGCAGCTGCGCGCGGTGTGATCGGGTCGATCCTCGTCTCAGCCGTGTTCGGCTACATCCTCGCGCTTGGCGTGACCTTCGCGATCCAGGATGTTGGCAACACCGCCGGTGCAGGCGGGTTCGCCGTGAAGCAGGTCTTCCTCGACTCGCTCGGAACGAAGACCGCTGAGGTGATGCTCTTCATCACCGTCATGGCGCAGCTCTACTGCGGCATGTCCTCGATCACGTCCGCCTCGCGCATGATGTACGCGTTCTCGCGCGACGGAGCCGTGCCAGGGCACAAGTACTGGCGTCGCCTGAACCACCAGCGCGTGCCGGCGCACGCAGTCGGGGCGATCGCTGTGCTCGCATTCCTCTGCGCGTTCCCGGCCTACTTCGGGCCGAACGGCGTCGTTGCGTACGCCGCCGTGACGTCGATCGCCACGATCGGCCTCTACATCGCCTACGGCATCCCGATCTACCTGCGTCTCAAGCAAGGCAGCTCGTGGGAGCCGGGTGAATGGAACCTCGGCAAGTGGTACCGCCCCGTCGGTGTCATCTCCGTGATCTGGGTGGCATTCATCGCGGTGCTGTTCCTGATGCCGATCGCACCTGCGGGTATCCCATGGAACGCCAACTTCACCTGGGTGTCTGTGAACTACGCACCGATCGCGGTGCTCGGAACACTGATCCTCGTCGGTGGCTGGTGGATGCTGTCCGCCAAGAAGTGGTTCAAGGGCCCGATCGCACAGGGCACCGAGGCCGAACTCGCCCGGATCGAAACGGGCATGGACGCCACGGACGCCGCAAGCGAAGAGCATCACCACCACCACGAAGCGCACTAGACTCGCAACGAGCTTCGGACCTCAGAGGGGTCGGCGCAAGCCGGCCCCTCTTCGTCAACAAGGGGAGCATTTCGTGCTGACACTCGGAGAACTGGCAAGAGACGTCGCAGACGGGACGATCGACACGGTCGTCTGTGCGTTCACCGACATGCAGGGCCGTTTGATGGGGAAGCGTGAACACGCCGAGTTCTTCCTCGAAGAGTCGGTTGATCACGGGATCGAGGGCTGCAACTACTTGATGGCCCTCGACATGGAGATGGATCCACAGCCCGGCTACGAGATGGCGAGCTGGGAGCGCGGCTACGGCGACTTCCACATGAAGCCGGATCTCGCGACGCTCCGCCGCATCCCCTGGCTTGAAGGGACAGCCCTCGTCCTGTGTGATGTCGGCTGGGAAGATGGTTCGCCGGTCGTCGCCTCACCACGCCAGGTGCTTGCCGCGCAGGTCGCGCGCGCCCGGGCGATGGGCTTCGAGCCGATGATGGGCTCCGAGCTCGAGTTCTATCTCCTGAAGGAGACCTACCTCGAGGCGCACGAGAAGCACTACCGCAACCTCACACCGTCGGTCCCGTACATCCTCGATTACCACATCCTCGCCACGTCCTACGACGAGCCCTTCCTACGCACAGTTCGCAACAACATGCAGGCGGCGGGCATCAAGGTCGAAAGCTCCAAGGGCGAGGCGTGGCCCGGCCAGCAGGAGATCAACTTCAAGTACTCCGACGCGATGACGATGGCCGACAACCACGTCATCTACAAGAACGGAGCGAAAGAACTCGCCCAGCAGCACGGCTGCTCGATCACGTTCATGGCGAAGCCCGACCACACCTGGATCGGCAACTCCGCCCACGTCCACGCGAGCCTGTGGCAGGACGGCCAAAACGTGTTCGCAGGGCAGAGCGAGGTCTTCAAGCAGTTCCTCGCGGGATGGATCGCGTGCGCACGCGAGTTCGCGTTGTTCCTTGCGCCCACGATCAACTCCTACAAGCGCTACGCCGCCGGGAGCTGGGCACCAACGACTCTCGCATGGGGTAACGACAACCGGACGTGCGGATTCCGCGTCGTCGGGCACGGAAAGTCACAGCGAGTCGAGACGCGGATTCCCGGCGGCGACGTGAACCCGTACCTGGCCTTCGCGGCACTGATTGCCGCAGGCCTCTACGGCATCGAGAACAAGCTTGAGCTGCCGCCACCGCTGGAAGGGAACGCGTACGAGTCGGATGCGGCCCGCTTCCCCTCGACGCTCCGCGAAGCCGTTGAGGCGCTTGAGCAGGGCACCGTTGCTCGGGCTGCGATGGGCGACGGCGTCGTCGATCACTACATCAACTACGGACACACCGAGCAGCGCCTTTTCGACCAGGCGGTGACCTGTTACGAGCGGGAGCGACTGTTCGAACGTGGCTAGCCACAGCGGCACACCTCGACCGGTTGTCGGCATCACGACCTACGTCGTGCCGGCGAAGTTCGGTGTCTGGGACACCGACGCCGCACTCGTCCCAAACGACTACGTGACCGCCATTGAGAACGCAGGCGGGCGGGCGCTCCTTGTACCGCCTTCGACGCACGCGATCGACGAGACGCTCGACGCACTCGACGGCCTGATCTTCTCCGGTGGATGCGACCTTGACCCTGACCTCTACGGGCAGTCACCGCATCCCGAGACGACGGGCATCGTTCCCGAGCGGGACACCGGTGAGATTGCGCTGATGAAAGCTGCGCTCGAACGTGAGCTTCCAATCCTCGGTATCTGCCGCGGCTCCCAGGTGTTGAACGTCACCCTCGGCGGCGACCTCATCCAGCACCTTCCCGAGGTTGTGGGCGCTGATCGCCACAAGGAGATCCCGGGCATCTACGCCGACCACGACGTCGCATTCGACAGCGCGTCGCGACTCGCAACCGTTCTTGGGGAACGCCACCCCGTGAAGTCACACCACCATCAGGGCTTCGGCCGCATCGGCACCGGGCTTCGGGCAACCGGGCACGCCACCGACGACGGCACCCCCGAGGCGCTCGAACACACCGGCCGCAGCTTCGCGATCGGCGTACTCTGGCACCCCGAGGTGGGCGAAGACCAGCGCCTCTTCAACGCGCTTGTCGCCGAAGCCGCCCGTTACCGGAAGGAGCACCGCGCATGAGCCTGACCGTCTTCAACCCTGCTACCGAGCAGCCAATCGCCGAGCTCGCACAGGCGGGGGTCGAGGAGACCGACGCAGCCGTTGCGCGCGCGAAGGAGGCGTTCAAAACGTGGCGCCATGTCGCCCCGGCCGACCGCGCCCGACTCTTGCGCCGTCTCGCGACGCTCGTCGAAGAACACCAGGAAGAGCTCGCCCAGATCGAGTCGCAGAACGTCGGCAAGCCAATCGCGGGAGCACGCGGCGAGGTTGGCATGGTTGCGCAGGTCTTCCACTTCTACGCGGGCGCCGTCGACAAGTTCCATGGCGAGACGATCCCGGTGGCAGGCGGCGTCGACTTCACCTTCCGCGAGCCGCTCGGCGTCGTCGGGCTGATCGTGCCCTGGAACTTCCCGCTGAATATCGCGAGCTGGAAGCTCGGCCCCGCGCTGGCGTGCGGCAACACCGTTGTGTTGAAGCCGGCCGAGCTGACCCCACTTTCCGCTCTGCGTCTGGGTGAGCTCGCACTCGACGCGGGCATCCCCGAGGGCGTCATCAACATCGTGGTCGGGCCAGGCTCGACGGTCGGCAACCGGCTCGTCGAGCATCCCGATGTCGCGAAGATCGGCTTCACCGGTTCGACCGAGGTTGGGCGTCGTGTGATGCAGGGCGCCGCCGCGACGATCAAGCGCGTCACGCTTGAGCTTGGCGGCAAGTCGGCGAACGTGATCTTCGCCGACGCCGACCTTGAGAAGGCTGCTGCCGCGGCGCCGTACTCGGTGTTCGACAACGCGGGCCAGGATTGCTGCGCCCGGTCGCGGATCCTCGTTGAGGCGTCCGCGTACGACCGCTTCCTCGAGCTGCTCGTCGAAGCAACACGCAACGTGAAGGTCGGCGACCCCCGCGACGAGAGGACCGAGATGGGCCCGCTGATCTCCGCC
This sequence comes from uncultured Actinomycetes bacterium, assembly GCA_903915545.1. Classification (GTDB taxonomy): domain Bacteria; phylum Actinomycetota; class Thermoleophilia; order Gaiellales; family Gaiellaceae; genus PALSA-600. Next base: position 21,022 of record CAIWTI010000131.1, read on the forward strand.
GCACACCGGGAGACGGTCGCGTCGTTCGTTGACAGTGAGCCGCTGTTCCGTGGCGATGTCCCTGACGGGCCGGGGTACTGGTACCCGTGCACGCTGATCGAGGCGCGTTCGTCCGATCGCATCGCGCAGGAGGAGGTGTTCGGCCCCGTCGCCGCGGTGATCCCGTTCACCGACGAGGCCGATGCAATCACGATCGCCAACGATTCGCCGTTCGGGCTTTCCGGCTCGATCTGGACACGTGACGGTGCCCGAGCGATCCGTGTTGCCCGATCGATCGATACGGGCGTGCTCTCGCTCAACTCGAACAGCTCGGTGCGCGTCTCGACCCCGTTTGGTGGGTTCAAGCAGTCGGGGTTCGGTCGCGAGCTTGGGATGCATGCGCTCGAGGGCTACAGCGAAATCAAGAACGTCTACATGTCGACGGAAGGGTAGGAGGCTCGGATGGGTCGTCTCGACGGAAAGGTCTGCGTCATCACGGGAGCCGGCGGCGGCATGGGCCGCGAGGCCGCGATCGTGTTCACGCGTGAAGGCGCCAAGGTCTGCGCTGCCGACGTCAACCTCGCTGCGGTTGAGGAGACCGTCGGACTGTGCGAGGGCGAGGCGTTCGCGTTCCAGTGCAACGTTGCGGTCGAAGATCAGGTCGCGGCGATGATGGCTGCGACTGCCGATCGCTTTGGCGGCATCGACGTGCTCTACAACAACGCTGGCATCTCGCCCGACGACGACGGATCAATCCTCGACACGACGGTCGATGCCTGGCAGCGGGTGCAGGACGTGAATACCCTCGGTGTGTTCCTCTGCTGCAAGCACGGCATTCCGTACCTGCAGCGCCGCGGTGGCGGCTCGGTGATCAACGTGGCGTCGTTCGTCGGCATCGTCGGTGCCGCGACGAGCCAAATCTCGTACACCGCCTCCAAGGGCGCGGTGACGGCGATGTCGAAGGAGCTCGGCGTGCAGTTCGCGCGCGAGGGGATTCGCGTGAACGCGCTGTGCCCGGGACCGGTCGAGACGCCGTTGCTGCTGAACATCTTCGGTGACAATCCGGCTGCGCTCGAGCGACGCAAGATTCACTGGCCAACCGGCCGACTTGCCAAGCCGCGCGAGATCGTGAACGGGGCGTTGTTCCTTGCGAGCGACGACTCGACGTACGTGAACGGCGCGACGTTCCTCGTCGACGGCGGACTGACTGCGGCCTACGTCACGCCCGAGTAGCGCGCGCTCGCAAACGAAATCTGGACCGCGATCTAGCGGCCGATCGCCCCTCACCCTCCCTGTTGGGGACTGTCCCCAGGACATGGCCTGCGGGGGCGGGTGGGACTTCGGGCGCCGCGGCCGAGGTGGCGCGCCAGTTGGCCACCGAAACGGCCCGCACAAATGTCCTCGGTGCAGCTGAACGTTTGCGCTGGAACCAACCCGAGCCCTGAGGGTTTTCAGCGCACATTCGTGCGGGCAATTCGGTAACGCAAAGCGTAAGACATCGTCGATGGAAAGCCGTGCGAGCGCTCGAATTTAGGGGCCTTAGGAGATTCGCCCGCGACGAATTATCGCTGACAAAGCTACGACGAAAGGCAGAGCTGGTCATCAATGCAACGCAGATGAGAGCGGCTACCATTTAGCAAATGGCTGCGACAGCGACACCCTGGGTTGAAGCGACGCTCCTCGCGCTGCGCGGCGAGGGCTTCCGCAACGGTGGAGCACGTCGCGCCGTCGTCGACCTGCTCGGCCGCCAGGACTGCTGCCTCACCGCCCAGGAGATGTTCGACCGGCTCCGCAACGAGGGTAACCCTGTTGGCATTGCAAGCATCTACCGCGTCCTCGAGCTGTTGTCTGAGAAGGGCTTCGTCCAGCGGATCGAAGTCGGATCAGGTGTGGCACGCTACGAGCCCGCCCACCACGAAGGCGAGCACCACCATCACCACCTTGTGTGCGACCGCTGCGGCAAGGTAGAGGCATTCGCCGACGAAGAGCTCGAAGCCGCGATCCACAACGTCGAAGGACGCACGGGCTATCGCGTCGCGGGCCACGACGTTGTCCTCCGCGGCGCCTGCGCCGACTGTCGGTAGCTAGACCTCGAGCTTGACCCAGCGGTCGCTGCGCTCAACGATGCGCGGCACCACATGGACGACACTCTCGGCTGCCGCGAAGTCGATATCGGGCCCCAAGTCGTTGTCGCGGATGTTCTGAGCGCTCACCCCAGCACCGATGCCGTCGAGCGCCGTCTCGAAACTCTGGGCAAGACGGATCGCCGCGAGCGCCGAATCGTCGTTCTCGCCATCGAGCCGCTCCGCAATCCGTCCTGCGACGTACGCGTCGTCGATCGCGAAAGCGCCTTCAACACCGGCACACATGATCGCGACCTCGTCAGCCTCGGTCGCACGGATCGCGGCGCATACCGCGTGGAGGTTGAGGAGCGATGCGACGAACACCGTCTCGCACCGTCGGGCGGCGGCAAGCATCAGCCGTGTCCCGTTCGTGGTCGTCGTCACGAGGCTCAACGCATCGGGTGCACGCGACACGAACTCACGTGGTGAGTTCCCGAAGTCGAAGCCGTCGATCTTGACGTTGTGACGCTCGCCCGCGAGCTTCACGCCCCACTCGTCGGCCGCCAACTCACGAGCGTCTTCGATCTCGCCGGTGCAGGTGACGGACTTGTAGCCCGCGGCGAACGCCTGCGTGATGACCGATGTCGCACGAAGGACATCGATCACCACGCC
>CAIWTI010000132.1 GCA_903915545.1 uncultured Actinomycetes bacterium
GCGCATCGTTCACCGACGTCGCAGCGAGCCTCGCCGCGATCTACGACCGAGCGCTTGCCCAGCGGCCGCCGGAACGCCCACGCCGCGATAGCGACCCGCTCGCCGACCGGCCGTGGATCCTCACCGACCTGCACATGCACACGAGCTGGTCGTTCGACTGCGCCGTCGAGCCTGCCGACCTCGTCGCCCACGCCGAAGCCGAAGGGCTCGGAGCGATCGCGGTCACCGACCACAACGTCTTCGGCGGAGCGCTCGCCACCGTCGAGGCCGCCGCCGGCCGTGACCTGATCGTCATCCCCGGCGAAGAGATCAAGACTGACAACCAAGGCGAGGTGATCGGCCTCTTCCTCGAGCGCGAAATCCCGCGCGGCATGCCGTTCGACGAGACGATCGCCGCGATCAAGGAACAGGGCGGCCTGGTCTACGTCCCGCACCCGTTCGACCGCATGCACACCGTCCCGTCACCCGCGACCCTCCAGCGCCACCTCGCCGACATCGACCTGTTCGAGGTCTACAACGCGCGCCTCCTGTGGGAGGCCCACAACGACGAGGCGCTCCGCTTCGCGCGCAAGTACGACCTCGCGATGGGTGCAGGCTCAGACGCCCACGTGCTGCAAGGCCTCGGCACCGGTGCTGTCCGCATGCGCTCGTTCAACGATCCCGAAGAGTTCCTCGTCTCAATTCGTGGTGCCGAGATCGTGCGGCGCCCGAAGTCGCTCGCGTACCTCCAGAGCCTGAAATGGATGGCTCAGGTGCGCGACAAGGTCAAGTAAACGTTCAGCAAGGGACCGCAGGGGGCGGGCCGGTCAAGGAGAAGGACCTGACGGGGAGAATGGACCAAAGCCCCGTGACTGCCCTTATGACCGACGAGATCTTCCAGAGGTACCTGGACAAAGCGATCAAGGAGATCCTCCGCCTCGAGCACGAAGTTGCTGAGGCAGCGGAGGGCGCTCCTGTCGCTCAACCCACCGGACATCCGCTGGGTTCCATGTTCCTGCTCAAGTACGGCCCGCAGGAGCACGAGCTGCGGGAGGGTGTCGCGTACCACGGGCGCGCCGGGCATGCGATCAAGAAGTCGCTCGAAAAGCTTTCGGTTGACGCGACCGAAGTGTTTGGCACGAACTGCGTGAAGTTCGCAGGCGCCGACATCGAACAGTGTCGCGATTGGCTTCGCCGCGAGATCCGGATCGTCTCGCCGCGCGTCGTCGTCGTGATGGGCGACGACGCCCGGATCTTCCTGAACGAGATCGCGTTCCCGCTCTCCAAGCCGGTCGAGGCTACGCTGGGCGAGCTTCAGGAGTTCACCCCCACGATCCAGGCGCTCGTTGTGCCAGACATCGACGAGTCGCTCGACGAACAGTCAGCCAAGACACGCTTTTGGAACGCCTTCAAGACTCTGGGCCCTTGGTGGGCCGCGCTGCCGCCCTACTAGGACTGCTCCTCGCCTGGTACCTCGCAGCCCCGCACATCGCGGGTCTTGCACTCTGGCCGAGCATCCTGCTGATCGCGATCGTCCTGATGCCGGCGGTGTTTCTGCTCGTCTGGTTTGCCGTGCCGCTCTGGGATACGCCGCGACTGTGGGCACCCGCAATTGCGCTCGGGATTCTGACGCTCGCGTTCACGGAGGTCGGCTTCGACACTGGGGCGAACTTCACGAAGATCGGCGCGATGACCTGTGCGGGCTGGTGGTTCCTTGGCTTCTTCGAGGAGCTCTCGTGGGTCGTGCTCGTCGCGTTGCTGATCCCGTGGGTCGACGCCTACTCGGTGTGGAAGGGCCCCACCCACGCGATCACAAGCGGCAAGCACGAGCACGTGTTCACGTCGCTCTCGATCGCGTTCGTCGTTCCTGGCGGCGGCTCGGCACGGCTCGGCCTACCCGACCTGCTGTTCTTCGCCGTGTTCCTTGGCGCAGCCGTGCGGTTCCGCCTTCGTGTCGGCTTCACGTGGGTTGCCCTCGTAACCTCGCTCGGTCTCACGGTGATCGCCGCGCACCTGTGGACGGTCGACGGGCTGCCGGCGCTGCCGGGACTCGCACTCGCCTTCTTGTTGCCGAACGCCGACCTGATCTGGCGGCGGCTGCGGCCTACTTCTTCTTTGGCTTCTTAGGCTCCGGCTCGGGCAGCACAAACCCGGCGCGCCGTTCGAGCAGCGACACCGCCTCGACGTGCGGCGTGTGCGGGAACATGTCGACCGGCGTGGTGCGGATCAGGTCGTAGCCGTACTCCTCGCTGAGGCGCTTCAGATCGCCCGCGAACGTCGTCGGGTTGCACGAGACGTAGA
>CAIWTI010000133.1 GCA_903915545.1 uncultured Actinomycetes bacterium
GACGACGGCGTCGCCGAGCGGGCGACGGTCGAGCATCCCAAAGTTCGACTCGCGGTGACGGACGTACCGATCGAGCTCAACGAAGGTGCCTGGATCGCAGAGGCGCTCAGCGCGCTCACGCGCGAGCAGCTTGCCCGCACCGCGGTGCTTCGCGACAGCCTCCTCGGAGCCAGCATGCAGCGCCTGGGCCCGAAGCTCCTTGAGCCATGCGAGCTTCTCTTCGGTTGTCTCGTGATGCATCAGCCGCGCTCCCCGTCGTAGGTTCCGAACTCCTCTCGCAGGACTCCGCACACCTCACCGACGCTACACAACGCACGCAGCGCCTCGCGCATCGGCGGCAGGAGATTTGCGTCGCTGCGCGCCGCCGCACGCACGGCAGCCAGGGCGCCAGTGGCAACCTCGGCGTTCCGGCCGGCCCGCACGCGGGCAGTGCGCTCGACCTGGCGGGACTCCGACGCGGGATCGATCTTCTGCAACTCAACGCGCTCCTCAGACTCTTCGACAAAGCTGTTCACGCCAACGATGATCCGGGTACCCGACTCGACCTCCTGCTGGAAGCGATACGCCGACGACTCGATCTCATCCTTGATGAAGCCCGACTCGATCGCAGCGACGGCGCCGCCGCGCTCGTCGACCCGGCCGATCAGCTCGCGCGCCTTCTCGACGAGCTCGCTCGTAAGCGCCTCGATGTAGTACGAGCCACCAAGCGGATCGGCGGTGTCGGTCGCGCCCGCCTCGTTCTGAAGGATCTGCTGGGTGCGTAGGGCGATTCGGGCAGAGCGTTCCGTTGGCAACGCGAGTGCCTCGTCGAACCCGTTTGTGTGCAGCGACTGGGCGCCACCCGCAGCAGCGGCGAGCGCCTGGATCGCCACGCGGACGATGTTGTTCTCGGGCTGCTGGGCGGTAAGCGTCGAGCCGCCGGTCTGCGCATGGAAGCGCAGGGCGAGCGCCTTCGGATTGGTAACGCCGAAGCGCTCGGTAAGAAGCGTCGCCCATAGCTGGCGCGCTGCCCGAAACTTCGCGACCTCCTGGAAGAAGTCGTTGTGTGCATTGAAGAAGAACGAGAGCCGCTCACCGAACGTGTCCGGCGAAAGACCTGCGGCGACCGCGGCTTCGCAATAAGCGAGCCCGTTGGCGAGCGTGAAGGCAAGCTCCTGCACCGCGGTCGAACCGGCCTCACGGATGTGGTACCCAGAGATCGAGATCGTGTTCCACGAAGGGATCTGCTGCTCGCAGTACGCGAACAGGTCGGTCGTGAGACGCATCGACGGGCGCGGCGGGAAGATGTAATTCCCGCGCGCCACGTACTCCTTGAGGATGTCGTTCTGCACCGTTCCGCGCAGGGCCGTACCCGGTACGCCCTGCTCCTCGGCGACCAATTCGTAGAGCAACAGGAGGAGCGATGCGGGTGCGTTGATCGTCATCGACGTTGAGACCTTGTCGAGCGGGATGCCACCAAGGAGCGTTCGCATGTCTTCGATCGTGTCGATCGCCACTCCCGTACGCCCGACCTCGCCGAGCGCGAGCGGATCGTCCGAGTCAAGGCCAAGCTGGGTCGGCAGGTCAAACGCGATTGAAAGGCCGGTCTGTCCGCGTTCGAGGAGGTATCGGTACCGCGCGTTCGACTCCTCGGCCGATGCAAATCCAGCGTACTGGCGCATCGTCCAAGGCCGTCCCCGATACATGTCGCGATATGGGCCTCGCGTGAACGGCGCCTCGCCGGGCAGGTCTCTGCTCGGCGCGATGTCCTCCGGCGTATAGACCGGCTTGATCTCGATCCCGGATTCGTTACGGCGTTCGTCCATCGGCGTCATTCAATCGCCTCCGACCGGCGCGCGACAGGCAGCGGCCCGCGCACGAGGGTCAGAGGGCTGAGATCGATCGTGGGCCGGGGCCGATGTAACGAGCAGCGGGTCGAATCAGCCTTCCCGTCTTCTTCTCTTCGAGGATGTGCGCCGACCAGCCAGCCACGCGCGCGCAGCCGAACATCGCCGGGTACATGTCAAGTGGAATCTCCGCGATATCGAGCACGACAGCAGCCCAGAACTCAACGTTCGTCTCGAGGACACGATCGGGCGAACGCTCACGCAGAGCTTTCAAGGCAGCTGCCTCAAGCGCCTCAGCCACAGCGACACGTCGCGAGCCGAGCGCGAGAGCCGTACGGCGCAGCACACGGGCTCGCGGATCCTGCGCCCGGTAGATGCGATGCCCGAAGCCCATGATCCGCTCGCCGTTATCGAGAAGGCGGCGGACGTACGCGTCGGCATCGCCCTCAGCTTCGACTTCGTCGAGCATGCGCAACACACGCGTCGGTGCCCCGCCGTGCAACGGCCCGGAGAGAGCGCCGACCGCCGATGACATCGCCGCGGCGCAATCGGCTCCCGTTGAGGCAGCGATGCGCGCGCAGAACGTCGACGCGTTCAGCCCATGCTCCGCGGCCGACACCCAGTAGGTGTCGACGGCAGTGATGTGCTTGGGGTCGGCCTCACCGCGCCAACGGATCAAGAACTGTGCGGCGGCATTTTCACCCTTTTCAACTTCGCTCTCGGAGACAGGGGTCTCGCGGCCGCGGGCGGCCTGGGCAACGATCGAAAGAGCGACCGCGGATAGGCGCCCAAGGTCTTCGCGCACCTGCTCGGGCTTTAGATCAACGAGGTGCTTGAAGCCAAGCTTCGGCCCCAGTGTGGCGAGGCCCGCCTGGAGATCGGCCATGACCGATCCACTCGGATCCAAGAGCTCGATCCGCTCGGCGTACGGCAGGCCCGAATCAAAGTTCCCGTCAACGAGCAGGCCCCAGACCTTCTCGAACGGGTACTGGCCAACCAGGTCTTCAATGTCGATCCCGCGATAACGAAGCGAGGAGCCCTCTTTGTCGGGCTCAGCAATCTCGGTCTCAAAGGCGACGACGCCCTCAAGCCCCGGCCGGAATTCACTCGCTGCGCTGCTCATGACCCTCCCTCTCCGGCTCGACGGCGCCCGCGGCGTCCACCTGCCGTACCTGGATGCAATCTCGACCCGTACGCGTCGCTGACACTATCGAAAACCCCGTGTTCACGCCATCGAACTCCGAGAGATTGGATCCAATCTCAGCAATTCGATGCGTTGCAACTCTACTCCCGCACAACACGAGGCCGCCGAGGGATCAGACGCGGCGTTCGAGAATGACCGGCAGCGCAGGCGGCGAGTGGAGGATGAAGCCTGTCGAGGCAGGCAACTCGCCGTCAGGGATCATCCGACTGACGTTCTTGAAGAGCTTCTCGAAGGCGTGCACCATCTCGACTTCGGCGAGTCGCGACCCGGTGCAGTGATGCGGGCCTGCCCCAAACGGCAGCACCTCACCCGCCGAACCGAACTGCCGCGTCGGATTGTCGGCGAAGCGGTTGGGATCAAACCGGTGCGGGTCAGAGAACATCGACTCGTCCCGGTTCCCAGAAACAAGCAGCGGCACCACACGCTCATCGTGCTTCACCACCGTTCCGCCGACCTCCTGGTCACCATGGGCACTCCGCACGAGGCCGTTGACCGGCGGGAACATCCGCAGAGCTTCGGCCGAGAGGGCGCTGAGGGCGATCGGGTCGTCGCGGCGCGACACGGCCTCTTCCCACGCGTCCGGGTTGAGTGCGAGATAGCGCAACGTGCTCGTGAGAACACGCTCGGTCGTCTCGACTCCCGCCGTCAGCAAGAAGATCACGGCAGCGGCGACTTCATCATCGGGCAGTGGCTCGCCCTCGTACTCGGCAAGGAGGAGCTGCGAGATCAAATCGGTGCCGGGGTTGAGCTTGCGCTCCGCAATGATCGGCGCGAGGAACTCGCGCACTTCGTCGCGAGCAACGAACGCTGCATCGCGCGCAGCCGGATTGGCGATCGACGCGACACCTCCCGCGGCGATCGCGTGGTACCACTTCTCGAACTTCCCGGCCTCATGCACATTGACGAGCTCGGTGATCGCAAGCAGCGGGATCCACATGTTGTAGACCTCGCGCAGATCGATCGGCTCGCCGTAGGTGAGAGCCTCGACACGCTCGTTCACGATCTTCTCGATCATCCCGTCGAGGTGCTCCTTGATCGCACGCGGCGCACGGATCTCTTTCGCGACGATGCCAACCTTCTTGTTGTGCTCGCGTCCCTTCATCTCAAGGAACGAGCGGCCGTACACCGATGAACCTGCGCGACCGACCGGGCGTCCGAACCGATCGTCGCTTCCAAGCACCTCTTTGACGTCCTCGTAGCGGGTGAAGACCCAGGCATCGAGCTTCTCGCTCCAAAACGCGGGTAGATCGTGACGCAGCCGCTCGTAGAGGTTGTGCCGGTCGTACCGCGGGTCGCCGTCGATGACGGCGTTGAACTCGTCGATCAGATCCTCGCGTGACGGGCTCTGAATGCTCACGACGCCACCTTCGCAGCCCGCTCACGAATCGCTTCCTGGTAGAGCTCGGCCTCGGCAGGGGTCGCCTCAGTCACATCCATGACCGCACCAAACGTCTGGCCGGCAACCGTGACGAGCGTGATCCACATCACGAGCTCGACGATCTCCTCATCGGTGAACTCCTCGCGCAAGACGTTGAACTGCGCGTCAGTGATCCCCTTCGGATCGTCGGCAATCAGTTGCGCAAACGCGACGGCGAGCTGCTCGCGATCAGACGAAAACTCCGTGCGCGGCTCACCAAGCGACTCGCAATAGCGGCAGCCGACCTGGCCGGCCGTTGCGCGACGAACGGATTCCTTGAGTTCGATCGGCAGCACACCTTCAAACCGCAGCGTGCGATTGAGCTTCGCAAACGCCTCGAGAACTTCGGGCCGATGGGCCATGATCCCCGCGAGCTGACTGAACTGCAGCGGGTTGGCGCCTTCGGGTGCGGGCAACGGCTCGATACGCGGCATGCGGGATCCCTTTCACTCGGCCGAATCAAACAACCGTTCGATTGTATAGCGCAGGCAATAGCGTTTTCAACGGCCGATTTTGCTTCGCACCCACCAAACGGCCGTTTGACGAAACCAGCGCAACCGTTGTATAAGCCGGAGCGATGGCGGAACTCGAATGGGTCGAGGTCACGACAATCGGCGACCTCCTGGTGCGCGCTGCTGCCACCTGGCCCGATAACGAAGCACTCCTGATTGCAGGCGATCGCCGTACGTTCGCCGACATCTTCGCGCGCGCCGAAGAGGCTGCGCGGTCGCTGCTCGGCCTCGGCCTGAAGCAGGGCGACCGCGTCGGAATCCTGATGCCGAACTGCCACGACTTCGTGACGATCGAGTTCGCGTGCGCGATGCTCGGCATGCCGTTCGTCCCGATCAACGCCCGCTACAAGTCCTACGAGCTCTCGTACGTCCTGCGCGACGCCGAGCTCGCGGCTGTCGTCACGACCGACGTGATCGTCGACTACGTCGACTTTGCCGGGCTCCTCGCTGAAGCGACCGCAGAGCGCCCGCCCGCCCTCAAGCACCTAATTCTGCTCGGCTCATCGTCGCGCGAAGGTTTCGTCGACCGCGAGATGTTCGAGGCGGCAGCTGCCAACGCAACGAGCGACGATGTCCATCGCCTGCGCGAGAGCGTCACCGTCCGTGGCGAGGCGATGATGATGTACACGTCGGGCACGACTTCGCAGCCCAAGGGCTGCGTGATCAGCCACGAAGCGCTCGTACGCGTCGGCATCGAACAGGCACTCCGCTGGGAGCTCCACGAAAAGACGCGCTTCTGGAACCCGTTGCCGATGTTCCACATGGGCGGCATCTCTCCCCTACTGGCGCATATGTACGTCGGTGGGTTCAC